>JBFEYG010000099.1:0-8983 GCA_041562275.1 Sulfurimonadaceae bacterium
CTTTTTCATAGCGGTCATGCCCCATCTCTTCTTTAAAGGCTTCCAGTTTAAGTGTATCATCCGCGCGAAGGCTCCATTCACCCATCTCATAATAGGAGACATTGGGAAGATAGGCGATACCTCGGGTACGCTCCTGCTCATAGTATTCACTGTAATGCATAGTCTGTATAGACTCGTCTGCCAGGACTCTCTGTACAAAACTGTCCAGCCATCCTTTTTCATACACCCATTCATGGGTTCCCGGCCACATACCGAACTTTTCCGCATCATCAAAGATGATCGCAGCAGAATTCTCTTCTCTGTCATAGGACTTGATCGCCTTGATCGCAGCATCCACGTTTAAAAAAGGGATAGCGTAGCGCAGCTTCTTGCTGATAGGGAAAAGACCTATCTCAGCTCCGCCCTCTTCACTCATATAATAGCCATCAAGGATCTCTTCATCAAATCCTGCACACTGGAAATGGTAATCGTCCATCACCGTGTACTTGATGCCGGCCTTATCAAGATCAGGGATCAAAGATGATTCCCAGACACGTTCCGTCAGCCAGAGTCCTTTTGGTGTCTGCTTGAAGTCAGATTTGATGCTTTTGTTGAGCATGTCGATCTGCTTCACACGGTCCACAGAAGGTATTACGCTTAGAATCGGTTCATAATAACCCGCACTGAAGAACTCGATACTTCCTTTTTTTGCCAGTGTCACGATCTGTTTGTATAGTTTGGGATGAAATTCTTGTATCTGTTCCATCAGCCAACCGCTGCAGTGCACCGAAAAACGAAATTCAGGGTATTTGCTCATTACGTCAAAAAATGGACCGTAACAGACCTCTACACCCTTTTGTATGACCCAGTCAAAATTATCGACCGGCTGGTGCATATGGATTCCAAAAAGTAATTTTGTCGCATTAGCCATGTGTATTTCCCGTTAATATGTTTTGTGTCTTAAACAGCATCTTCATCTAGACAAACCAGTTCTGTGCATAGGTCTCATCCAGGTCGACAAACAGCGCCCCGTAGCCCGGCATCGTCTGGATGATCTCATTGCCTTTGAGTATCTCAAAACGAAGATGCACTGCACCGTGACTTTTAAAATGAGACCTTGAAAGCGCCAGTTCCACACGTTCGGCTATAGCCAACTTTGTGCCCTTCTCATCATAAGCTCTGTCCATAGCAAAAAGAAGATGCTCGCCTGTCTCTTCAATGATAACCTGCAGCTGCAGACGAGACATCTCAAGCGAAGCCGTCTCACCCTCAAAAGCCAGGAATAGCGTCTGATCATTATGTCCATAATGGATCTTTTCAATCGGTCCGCGTACTCGGTCCATCGTAGAAAACAGCTTGCTCTCGTCCACGCTTCCGCTGCCAAGCCATCCGAAGAAAGAACCGTTTTTCCCATCGACCACAGGACAGATAGCAGCCTGAGGCTTTAGTAGGAAAGAGACACTGCTCTTATGCGAGATAATCGGCTCGAAAAGATCAGCAGGCGGCTGCATCTTCAGCAGCCGGTAGATGTTGATCAAATGCTCTCTAAACAGCGTATCAAATTCCAGACCGAATTCCGTGACGTGGTCATCACCATACCACCAAAACCAGTCGCTGCACTGTGAAGCGAGAAAATGAAACCTGATCTTTTCTGCGGTATCTAAATCGATCTTACCTGTATAGTTATCCACATCACGCCGCGTTTGATAGATGAGTTCCCATGCACGGTTCTTCTCACTGTGGCCGGACCAGGTGTCAAAATTTCCGTGAATCCAGCTTCCCGGAGCAAGCTTATCAAGGCTTCCTGCCTCTTTAAGCATAGACACTTCATCCATCGTCACCGTCTTGCACCATGGTGTTGCATCGAAACGCTGATAGAGTGCCGTAAAAAAATCATAAGCGTTGTTCTCAAAGAGCTCCCAGGCATTTTCGCCGTCAAGTATCACAAAAAGCGTAGCATTGTCATGTTCCTTTGCAATAGGCTCTACGACTTGCATAAAATGTTCACTAGCATCATGACCGGATTTAAACCGGTAGTTAAATCCTATCAGATCGCTCAGACCGTGATCACGGAAACCTATGCTTATTCCATCATAACGATAGGGTCTATAGAGATTTGCACGTGTGTCATCACCAAGCGAACGGAACAAGATTGCTTCATCGGTCGCTATCCATGAAAGTCCGCGTTCCTTGTAGATCCGGACACTCTCTTCATCCACCGCACCTTCGGCAGGCCAAAAGCCCCTGGGACTTCTGCCGAAAGTCGTTTTATACAGAGCGATCGAACGTTCCACCTGTTCAATAGCATCAGAGCGCATCGACATCGGATTATCAGGAAGTGTCGTATGCTCGTTGGCGTGTTTTGCATTTTGCATATCAAGCAAAAGCGGAAGAATTGGATGGTTGTACGGTGTCGTTGAGAGGGATATGACACCCTCTTCCTGCAGACGTGCGTAAAACGGGAGTATTGTCCCGACGAAAGTACAGAGCGTATCCAGAAGCTGGGACTTGTCACTTTGCGTGAAATCTTTTGCTTTTGCAAAGAGCTCTTTAATCAAAGTATTTTCCTGGCGCAGATAGTTTCCGCACCATGCAAGCATAAACACCACTTCAAAGTCTATAAGTTCTTCATCACTCAATTCATCTTTGTCATAGAGCAGACTGAAATACTCTATAGGCTTTACCATCGTCTCATACTGCGTCGACTTGCAGGTCTTGATCAGCCAAGAACGTGCTTCTTCATCCAGATCAGAAGGATGCATCTGCCATAGGGACAAAAAATAGTCGTTTTTCAAAGGTTCTTTATAGAGGTTCAATTGCTCGATGAGAGGAGGTGTGATATTGAAAGTAGCCTTCAATCCCTTGTGTCGGCTTAGAAGCCAGGGCATCTCATAATAGTCTTTAATAGCATGAAGAAAGACCCACGGCATGCGCATCACTCCGTCACTGCTTCTATAATCAGGCTGATGCATGTGCCAAAAAAAGCAGAGATTGAGTGATGACTTCATCATTAACTCCTAGACCACTCTTGTATCTTTTGCGTATACGTCGCTAATATTTCCTGCCCTTTTGTATCATTCTCAGCCTGAATGTAGAGGTTAAGATGGTCATTATACTGATCGGGGATCATCAGGATCCAGTCATGTTTGTCTAACCATATCTTCACACCGTCGAGCGTTGAGGACTCTTTTCCTTTGGCATCTTCCAAAAACATGCGCATCATCTTACCTTTTAGAGCCTGAGAGCATTCCGCCTTTGACATGCTGTAATAAAAACTCGGCAAAGAAGCGATCAGATCAGACAGCTTGACCCCATGAGTCAGCATCATCTCTAGTATCTTCAAGGTCGCATACATCGAGTCCCGGTGCGTAGCAAACTCTGTAAAAGCAAAGTTCCCTTCGCCTGTAGCGACAAGATCATATTTTTTTATCTGCGCTATTGTGAAGTTTGAATATTGGCCGCGCTCGATCTCCAAGTGCTCAAAATAGACAAGATCTGCTGCCCATGTAGGTAAGAACACTCTTCTCTTGGTGTCTGTGGCCTTGGCTTCCATGTTTAAAAGTGAAAGGACCACATACAGTGCCGTCTGTTTTCCAAGAGTTGTCCCGTCGTCGCACATGATATCAAGGCGCTGTCCATAAGGATAGATCATAAAACCGGCATCAAGTTTAAGGGCTTTGATGACAGCACTCATGTCAGCGGTCGACTGTTTTATCAAGGAGTTGATATTTGCCAAGCGGTGTTCATCCGGATGGGCATTGAACATGATATTATCCACACCCAGATCGTTAAGAATATCAGGAAACACTTCTGCAGCCATCCCGTGCATCATGTCCACTGCGATACGGCAGTCGATGCACTTAAACTTATGTGACTGAAGAAGGCTTTCTATCCCCTGTTTGTAGACTGCATACTCTTTTTCATGTTCGGATTCATGGATCTCGCCGATCTTGGAGTAGTCTACGCGTCTAAAGGTCTCTTTGAAAAATGCCTTCTCGACTTTTTTAGCCACATCATTGTTAATACGCAATGCTTCATGATTATAAAAGGTGATGACAGTGCATGTCGGATCGTCTAGCTTCTGACGGAAGTGTACGCCCGCTGCGTATTCATCATGAGCAGAGAGATTACAGCGCAGTACAGCCGAAGGTATACCGCTATAATCGATGACATTGATACCCGCAGAGAGCATGCCGCCAAGAAAAGCACGTTTAAGCATACGCGAGTTCTTATGATAATCACGCGAGACAAGGATCGTCGAACCTACCGGAAGCTGTGCACCGAAGGCTTCGGCCAGCTTCGTCGCCATCTCGCATGAAAGCTCGACATTTGACTGTCCAACGACCATACCGTTTTCAAAGATGGAGTTTTTGTATTTACTTCCGAGGATAAGACTGTGGCTGATGATCGCAGCATCTTCGATGACCTTATCCGACCAGATCGTAACGTCTTTTTCCACATTGACCAGTTGACCAATCTCACATCCTTCGGCAAGGATCATACCTGCTTTGGCTGTGACATTTTTGCCTATCTCGTTGTTATTGCAGATAACACATCCGTCAAGCATCGCCTTGCGACCGATGCTGACGTCATCCCAGATGACCGTGTTGCGGATCTTGCTCTCTTTTCCTATCGTGACCTTATCACCTATAACAACGTTATTGAGTTTTACCCCTTTTTCAAGGACGACATCTTTGCCCAATACGACTGTGCCGATAAGCTCAATGCTTTTATCCAGCTCATACTTCTCTTCGCTGTACAGTATCCCGTCAGGGTACTCGGTCTTTTCTCCGCTGATCTTGAGATCCACTTTACCGGTAAGAATATCGTCATAGACGTCACGATAACTCTCTGGGTTACCGACATCACGCCAATAGCCTTCAGCGTATCCCGCCATAAGGTCAATGCCCTCACGCATCAAACGCGGAAAAAGGTCTTTGGCAAAATCGAAGTTTTCTCCCTTAGGGATATAATGAAGGATCTCAGGTTCGATGATATAGATACCCGTGTTTATCGTATCACTGAACACTTCTCCCCAACTCGGTTTTTCAAGGAACTTCTCGATCTTGCCTTCTTCATTGGCGATAACAACACCAAACTCCAGAGGGTTGTCGACCGAGGTAAGCGTTATCGTCAGTTTTGACTGTTTTTGAGCGTGGTAATCAAATATCTTCTTAAAATCAAAGTCCGTCACCAAGTCGCCGCTGATAATAATAAAATTGTCGTCACCGATGTACTCCTGTGCCAGTTTAACCGCACCGGCCGTACCGTAATCATCGTCAGGAACGACATAAGTGATCTTGATGCCAAAATCACTTCCGTCTTTAAAGTAATCCTTTATGATCTCAGGCTTGAAATAGAGCAGGACAATAAATTCACTTATTCCCAGATCTTTCAAGGTCATCATAGTGTGTTCCATCATCGGCTTGTTTACAATAGGCAACATTGGTTTGGGGCGGGAGTTTGTGAGTGGTTGTATTCTTGTTCCAAAGCCACCTGCCATAACGACTGCTTTCATTCGTCCTCCTGTAGATTATTATACGTAGAGATAGTGCCGGACAGCGGCTGACTGTCCGGTTGTGATGTTTTCTGATTAAGAAAAGATGCGATTACAGTTCAAGCAAAGAGTTTTGGCTTGAGAAGGGAGAAGGTACGCTTGCACACTCTTCTTCAATGATCCAGTCGTTTCCGTTGACCTTATAGCCAAACTGAAAGCATTCACCCGATTTAAGGACCTTCGTGATGTAGAAATCGCCGCTTTTCTTCTGTTTCATAGGCTCTTCTTTCCACGCGTTCCATTCACCGGAAACAACAACATCATTCACATCATTTGTAGGAGCGAACGTAAATGTAACCCAGGCTTTTTGTCCATTTTTTTTAATCGTAAGCATGTTTAATCCTTTATAAACAAATTATATACCAGATTGTACTCAACGATTATTACAAAATGATTGTAAATTAATCATTTTCGTTATTTATCCATAAATCTTATACGATAATTCGATAAACCTCTCTTGAATGAGCAGGTTTTATGCCGGAGGTGTATGTTCATCAAGTACGCGCTTGATCTCGTTTTTAAGTTCAATGGCAATATTTTCTGCCTTGTTGTGCATCCATTCAAGATAGGAACGGTCTTCATGCACGATGTCAGCCGGCATTCTGCCCTTGTACTTGCCAAAGCCGATGATCAAAGACGCCTTGTCCTTCATCAACTCGTAATAGTACTGGAAGCTGTACTGAAGGTCCTGATCAAGTTCAAAGGTCTCTAACATATAGGCAAGACTTCTGCGTTCGCTGACCGCCACCTCTTCAATACGCTTGCCCTTATGCTTTCCAAAAGGCATGATCTCCATCAAAATAGGCTTGGAACACATCTCTATCATCTCTTCTTCTGTATGACTATGCAGCAGATGGTCATAAAAGTTCTTCAAGACGATCACATCACCCAAAGCATCGTGTGCAGCGATCTGTACTCCAAGTTCTTGCATCTGTGCCTCTTCTTTTTTATACAAGCCCAGCGCATACCTGTTATACTGGAGTCCATGCGGGCTTTCATGATAGAAATAACGGTGAACACGGAAGGTGTCTATCAATCTCATCTTCGATGTAAACCCTTCCTTTTCCAACATAGCAAGGTCAAATTCGGCACTTTGGATAATGATGACATTTTCCGGCGTATTGAGCTCATGCAGACGGGCCAATGCTTTCAGTTCAAGACAGCTTGGCTTGCCCTCAAGCATCTCCGGTGTAATATGATGAATCGCCATAGCATCGAACTTGCTTGGCAAAGGTGCCTGGCAAAACTCGTTATGAACCTCTTCGATCTGTCCATTGGCGTCGGTAACTAAATAGCTAAGTTGTATGATCCTGTCTTCTTCAAGCACGCCTGTTGTTTCGGTATCCAATATGATAATTTTATGGTTTGACATTTTTTGTCCTAATATATATGTAGCAAAAGGATACCCGAAAAAAGCTTGTTAAGCCTTGGGTGAAGCAGAGGTAAAAAGAGGAAGGTCTTCTTTATTAGGTTTATTCTCCCGGAAAATGCGGCCCTGTCTTGACTGAGGGCGACGCTATCTCGATCTGCGGATGCTCATCGGGAACATCCGCTTCGCTCATATCGATCTCTAATGCCTCGACCTGCGGTTCAAGGTTATCCTTTGGCTTAAGCAGCAAGCCCTCTTTGAGTACTTTGATCTCCTCGGCCAATGTTCGGCTTTTGAGCCTGAGATGATTGACTTCATCGGTGAGTACATCCGTACGGGTATGTTCTTGACTCAGTTCCTGTTTGATGCGCTCTTTCTCGGCAGTAAGACTCTGCAGCTTTTGACTCAGATGCAAGACCTGCTCATCAAGCCCCGCTTTTTCTTCAAGCAAGCCGGTATTAACTGCTGTCAATCTCTCTTTCTCGCTGTTGAGGTTGTTATATAGGTTTTGCAGACCCTGCTGCTCAAATTCAAGCTGCTTGATCGTTGTGTGGGCTTTATCAAGTTCACTCACCTTTGATCTCAACTCCTCTTCTGCAGCATGCATCCTGGCTGATGCCTGCATCTTTTCTTGTGTTATCTCACCGTGTCTTTGCGTCAGACGCTGATTTTCATTAATCAAAAAGGCCTCGTCTTTGTTCTGGGCCTTGTAACCATCAAGCTCCTGCTTCAACCTGCTGATCTCTTCATTTAATTGGGCAGAATCGTCATTTGTCTGTGAACTTTGCAGCTGGGTCTCGGATTGACGCTGATGCATGGCACTATTGACTAAGGTAAGCGCCGAGTTCTCTTCTTTTAAAGAAGCGTTTTGTCTGCGAAGGGTCTCGACTTCCGCTTCCAAACTTTGCAGTTGCGAGTTCAACGCTTCTTGCTCGGCAGCTGCGGTCTGACTTTGTGAGCTCTGTTCTGTAAGCTCATTGTTCAAGCTTTTAAAAACCCCGTTCTCGGCTTCCAGTTGAGAGCTGCTCTCTTGCAATGCGTTTAACGCAGCTATCTTTTCTCTTAGCTGATCACTGACGACAAGATTGAGTTCTCTTAGCGTAAGCTTCTCTTTTTCATAGTTTTGCACAGCAAGTGCATGGGCATCATTATCTTCTTCTATCTTTCTTTGCAATGCCTCTTTTTCGCCACTTAAGACTTTGAGGTCTTCATCCAGGTCCTCATTTTTACTCTGTAGATCTGAGATCTGTGTCTCATAGGTCTTAAGCTGCTCGACAGCAGGTTGCAAGCATTCCGGTAGATCAGACATATCCTCCCCCTCACATTATCGTTTAAAGACGATTGTACACTGTTAAATTTTGAGTATATTTATGTCAAGCATATAACAAAAAAGTAAATAAATATATGAATTTGAAGGCTAATAGCGGGAAAAAGGAAGAAATGTCACTAAATTAATACATTCAGTGACAGATTAAAGATCAAAAGCAGCAAACCTACCCTATTCAGAGGCAGGATCGATCATCTCGGCGACTTCGAGTCCAAAACCGGAGAGTCCGACAAAATCAGTCTGCTTGGCACTTGTCAAAAGACGCATATGCTTGACACCAAGGCTCTTAAGGATCTGAGCCCCAATGCCGTACTCACGCATCGTACCGTGGTTAGGATTGGGCTGGTTGATAAAGACCAACACCCCGCTGTTCAGCTTAAGATAATTGATCGCGTCTATCAACTGCTCATACTTGGTAGCATTGGAGAGTAGTTCCAAATCGGTGATGATATTATGCACTTTTACATTGGCTGTCTCACCGGCATTATGAAAGACGATAGCAGTATGTTCGATCTCTTCATGGTCGGTAAAGGTATGCTTTTTCACCTTTATTCCAAAAAACTCGCTCTCTTCTTCTTGCATGCTTTTAATAAGGCTCTCATTGGCCAGCCTGTATTCGACGATATCCGAGATATAGACGATCTTCTGGTCATGTTTCTTTGCAAAGATCTCAAGATCGTCACGTCTGGCCATCGTTCCGTCGTCTTTCATGATCTCACAGATAACAGATGACTCTGAAAGACCTGCCAAA
>JBFEYG010000100.1:0-8958 GCA_041562275.1 Sulfurimonadaceae bacterium
AGCCCGCCTTGTCGGCATAGGCCTGAATCGCTTTTTTGATATGAAGGTTTGGCGAGACCCGTGTGACTTTGTCGCTTTTTAAAAGCCAGTTCTCCTGCCCTTTTTTTACCTGCAGAAGGAAAATCTTTTCTTCACTCTTGGCACAGATAAGTCGCTCGTCAGGATGATTGACATTGGTGGCGATGAAGTCAAATTGAATCCCATCCTGTGTAAAAGGGAATCCGACTTCTTTAAAACTCTGAATTTGAATATGCGGCATTGACTCTCTTCTATTTGTTCGGTGTTGAAAAAAGGACGTCAGCCGGTTCAGTCGGTTTTGAAGTGATGTTATAGGCATCAACTGCCATTACCTGGAACTGGTACTGGACATCAGGCTTCAGGTCTTTGACCGTATAACTTGTATCTGTGATCCCAGTGATCTCTTGGGTGGTCGAAGAGATCCAACTCTCTTTTGTCGTCTTGATCACAGTATAGCTTTTTGTACGTGCATCATTGTTCTTCCAGCGTAGGACGGCGGAGCTGTTCTTGACGATAGCATCGATGAAACTTGGGGCAAGCGGTTTTGCCAGGGTGCTTCCGTGGATAGGGTTCGTCTGAAACGGGCTCTCAAGACCATCTTGGTCAACAGCTGTGATCTGATAGAAGTAGTTTTTACCATCCTCATCTATCTCATCTATAAACGTTGTCTCATTAAGCTTGACATAATAGTCATAGCTTCCGTTGCTTGAGCTTGAACGGTAGATATTGTAAAAGGCCAGGTCTTTTTCGCTGTTTGCCTTCCAGGAGATGTGTATCTTTTTCGGTTCAGCCGTAGTCGCTTGAACGTTTCGTACCATTGCCGGAAGCGGTTTTGTCACAACTTTTACGATCTCGCTTGGGGTGGACCTGATCTCCTCGAAGGTGACCGCACGCAGACGGTACTTATAGACACGGTTGTCATCCAGGTCTCTGTCTATATACTCGGCGTTTAGACGGTTGTTGATGGTGGCGATCTCTACCCACTCAGCTTTTTCTATGGTCTGTCTCTCAAGGATATAGCTTTTGACAGATGGGTCATCATGCGGGCGCCAGATAAGTTTTGCCATACGCGGAAGGTTTCCGATAGAGTCAAAAAAGCTGACGGATTCAAGGACAGGAAGCGTTGTGACTCTAAATGTCTTGGAGGCATCGGACTCTTGCATCTTCTCATTAAAGCTTGAGAACCTGTAGACATAGGTGGTACCGGCTTTGAGGTCGGTGTTTGTGAAGTGTGAGACAAAACGCCCCTGTACGGTAGCAATACGGTTTAGGGATTTCTCTTCAGTCTCAGGGTTGTTTCTGTAGACAAAATAGCCTTTTACCCGTGCGTCCTGAAGGGGCTTCCATTCGAAAGCGATCGTCGTCATTGACTCTATATGGCCGTTTACGCTGACCTTAGGAAGAGAGGAGTCGATCACAGGTTCTGCAGGGGGTGTCGGCTGTTTGGCACATCCGCTAAATAGAACTAAAGTGGCGGCTAAAATCGGTAGTATCAATTGCTTCATTTATAAACTCCATATCAAAATTTTCTTCCAGATAATCTCTCATGCTTTTATGGATGGGTGCGATAAACTCCATCCTTTTACCCGATGTCGGATGCACAAAATATAATATGTACGCATGCAGGAAAATATCGCTGATTTTATCTTCTTTGCTCTTAAATCCGTATAAATGGTCGCCTATGATACCTCGTCCTATACTCTCGAGGTGAACGCGGATCTGGTGGGTACGGCCGCTGTAGAGTTTACATGCGATAAGCTCACTCTTTTCGTCTTTACTCGGGTAGAGTTTGGCGAACTCGGTCTTGGAAGCTTTGCCCCCTTCGACAACCGCCATCTTAAGCCGGTTGCTTCCATTTCTGCCTATAGGCTTGTCAACCGTGATATTGTCTTTTAGAGGGATATTGATGATCGCGAGGTAAAAACGTCCCATAGTACGGTCTTGAAGCTGCTTGGAAAGTGCTTCATGGGCTTCATTGCTTTTGGCGACTACCATGACGCCCGATGTGCCTTTGTCCAGACGGTGGACTATTCCATGGCGCTCTTCACCGCTGATGGTAGAAAGACGGACACCTTTATGTTTCAGCCAGTCTACCAAAGTAGGTTCTTTGACAGAGGGAGCAGGATGGACAGTAAGGCCTTTTGGTTTGTTGATGACAAGGAGATCATCATCTTCATACAAGACCTCGACATCAAAGTCGATCTCCTGCGCAGGCGTGACGACAGGTTCTGGAAAATCGATATGGACTTTTTGCATCGTTTTTAGTTTGAGCCCTACCTTCGTGACGACAGCATCATCGACTTTAACGCAGCCTTCTTTAATAAGGGAAAGGACCTGGTTGCGTGTGGTCTGTAGCTGGGTGCTTAAAAATTTATCGAGTCGTTCGGGTGTTTCGCACAGAAAGTCTTGTGTGTCATGCATAAAAAGCCTTAGGATTTATAATAATGGGGTTTCAATTGTATTAAATAGTGATATAATTCGCACCATGTGGAAAAAAATAGATCGTCGCATTGTATCACATTTTGACTTTATTATCATTGCTCTGATAATACCCCTGGTACTTATTTCGGGGATGCTTATTGCTGAGATCGTTCCTGCTCTTGCGCAGAAACATACCGTCTATGTATTGGTCGGCATTGCCGTCTTTATCTTCTTTTTTCTTTTTCCTATACGACGATTTTCCTGGCTTATTCCTCTTATCTATTGGCTGAATATTATCTTACTTGTCGCTGTTGAGTTTGTCGGGCATTCGCGTTTGGGTGCAAAACGCTGGCTTGATATTCCATTTATCAATTTTACACTTCAGCCCTCGGAACTGATCAAACCCGCATTTGTCCTTATGCTGGCCTATCTCATCAGCCGAAATCCTCCTCCTCAGGGCGGGTATAGATTTATGGACTTTGCAAAATTGAGCTTTTTTATTCTCTTGCCTTTCATTCTGATCGCCAAAGAACCTGACCTTGGGACAGCCATGGTACTGATGCTTTTGGGCTTTGGTGTTCTGTTTGTCATTGGGGTATACTGGAAGATCTGGGCAAGTCTGGCTTTGGGGATCCTACTCGCTGCTCCGCTTCTTTACGGACAGCTGCATGATTATCAAAAAAAACGGATACATGACTTTCTCAGCGAAAAACCCTCCTATCACGTGCAGCAGTCCATCATCGCTATCGGTTCAGGCGGCCTGAGCGGCAACTCTATCGAAGAGTCGACCCAGACCCAGATGAAGTTCCTGCCTATTGCTTCGAGTGATTTTATCTTTGCCTATGTCGTCGAACGCTTCGGTTTTCTCGGCGGCCTGCTTCTTGTCGGAATATATGCGGCCCTGATCCTGCATCTGTTTTCGATCAGTCTGTATAACAGCGATTATTATATCAAGGTGGTCAGCCTTTCTATCTCTTTTTTGCTATTCATCTACATGAGTGTAAACATCGCTATGACCATCGGATTTGCTCCGGTTGTCGGTGTTCCTCTGCCTATGTTTTCTTACGGGGGCAGCAGCTTTGTGAACTTCATCATCATCTTTGCCGTCTTGGAAAACCTGCTGGCGTTTCGTTTTACCTTCTTTTATAATTCCGACAGGCGCCTGATAGACCCTCTTCAGAAATAGTAGCTGCAGCAGAGTAAAAAAGTTTTCAAAGAAGTCAATGATTTTAGATTGCTGTAAGTAATAAGACCTTATACTTTCGACCTTCAACAAAAGTGGGTTCTTAGCTCAGTTGGTTAGAGCCCTCCGCTCATAACGGAGTGGTCGAGTGTTCGAGTCACTCAGAACCCACCACTTATGTTCCCCAAAGATCATCTTGCTTCATCTTTTTTTAACACAAAATCGTTGTTTGTTTTTATACGGTCTTCTTTTTAGCGCTTGAGGCATGCTTTTACTATACACTAGCTATTGGAAATGGAGATTTTTGTGCAAGTAGTCGTTGCATGTCAAAAAAAATGCTATTATTAAAATATATTTTTAAGTTAGGGATTGAATTGTGAAAAAAATAATACAGATTTATAAAAAAGATCATTTGCATATAGTAAGCCATATAAGAGGCATGATAAGCTCTCTGCCTAAAGATCTTTTAAGTGACCCTCGAAGTATTTTTAAAAAGCATAAATATATTGAGTTGATCTACTCTGTAGACAGCGAATATAAACAAAACAGTCCTTCTCGATATAGACATAAGGTAATGAACGAGAATGTGGGGAGTGATAAAAGTGAGTATTTCAATAATATAAACCTTAAAAACAATGATGTCTTTATATCAAGTCCCTATATCCATCATTCTACAGGACATCCAAGTATCTCTGTGGTGCGCAGAGTCGGAGATGTCTATTTTGTCATCGATATCAACATGTTGACGCTTTTAGAGGAGATGAAACTCATCGAGTATAACAGCTTTCATGAAAGAGTGATAAAGACCGTCTATGTTGCGGGTGCAAGTATTCTTGGACTTATAGCGTTTTCGCTTATTGGATATGGCGGGTATGTACTTGCTGCTTTGATGTTCTCTGTGTCCGTGAGTGATTTCTTACATGATGTGTTTAAGTCTATCGTCGCTGTTACTATCGGTCTTGCCATGTTTGATCTCTCGCGCCAGATCATTGAACATGAGGTTTTATTTAAGTCTTTTCATAAAGAGGAGAATCGAGAGTTTAAAATGTTAGGTAAGTTTTTGATATCCATCATTATCGCGCTTTCCATTGAGACGCTTATGGTCGTGTTTAAAATCGTCTTAGATGATTATCAAAACATGCTTTCGGCATTCTATCTTCTTTTAGGGACAACGATCATGTTTGTTGGATTGGCTTATTTTCAAAAAACGATGAAGTCTACTGAGACGGAAGAAGAATAAACCTGAATTAACTTTCTAACAATATTGCCAAGCTAGACAAGAAGTCCTTCTTTTAAGAGGACCTATTGTTTTCACAATAGCAGGACAAAGCTTATTAAGCAAAAATCCTAATATTGAGCTAAAGCGTGAATGCACGCATTTCAACCTATTTTTTGAAACCTTCGCGCATCCCTTTTGACATCTTTTGAAACTTGGTCTCAGGCATATCCTCTACCTTTTTCACATCTGAACTTCCCGTCGGAAGGACAAGAGAAAGCATGATGAAGATAAGCGAAAAGAGCAGGGCAGAGAGCACCGTCAGGATCATCTTCAGTTTAAAGTCATTCATCGATACGCTCCTGTTTATTTTTCGCGAACCAGTCTAAAGCCTATACTGTAGCTCGTAAAGTCTGTGACGTTTGAACCGCGATGCGAGAGAGTCAACTCTTCCGGGGTGGAGAACCATGAACCTCCGCGAATGATCTTCAGAGACTCTTCTTCAGCAGGTGTATTGTAGTTGTCGGTGTAGGTGTCGGAACACCACTCCCACACATTCCCCAAGATGTCATGCAGACCCCACTCATTCGGTTTCTTCTGACCGACCGTATGGGTTATGTCCTCTGCATTTGTCTTGATCCAGGCATAAGAGTGGGCATTGTCGGGATACTCTTTGCGCCAGGCATCCTTTCGGTGGCTGGTGTCTCTGTCCCCCCAATAATAACGGGTAGTTGCGCCCGCTCTTGCTGCATACTCCCACTCTTTTTCTGTAGGAAGACGGTATTTTTTCTCGGTAAGATCGCTCAGCCAGGCGGCATAGGCATTGGCATCATCCCAGCTGACTCCGACAGCCGGCTGCATATCTGTTGTCCAGTTGGGAGGGATCATCGTCTTCTTTTTGGTAGCGCGGATAAACTCGTTATATTCAATATTGGTGATCTCGAACCGTCCGATATAGAAGTCTTTGTCGATCGTAGCTGTATGCAGCGGTCTTTCATCTTCGTTTCCGTCATTAGAACCCATTGTAAAACTTCCGGCTTTGATAAGCTGCATGACGGGTTCTACATAATGTGCATTGGCGCGCAGTATACGCTTCTCTTCAGCTAAAGCGGCTGCTATAGCCAGCTCTTTTTTTGACTTTTTATCCGATGCCAAAGGGGTTGATTCTGCAGCTATGTTTAACGGTCCTTTCGTTTGACTCTCATTTAAGGGGTCAAGTTCCTGTGTGGCCGGCTTATCTTTCTGTGCATTAACTTCTATTAGGTTCTCTTGCTCAAGTTCTTCTTGTGTTGTGAGTTTAAGTGCATCCAATGTTGTACTTGCCTGGACGGCATGTTCACTTTTCGGAAAAGATGCAAGAAAGCTTGCATAAGCAGCTGTAGAGCCAAGGGCTAAAGTCTCCCGCCACAGTTTTTCTTCTTTGTTCTCAAGTTTATCAGGCAGATTAAAATAAAAGTTTTGATCTGAGAGCTTTACATAAGGCTGTGTATACTGTTCTTGAAACTGTTTAAGCGCTTCTTTGTTGGAAGTCCCCTTTAGCGATAGTATAGGAACAAGCTTGGTTGTAAAAGGATAGTCTTTTAAAGCTTTGTTCGGAGCGGTTGAAAGGATAAGGTCGAGGTTTTTAGAAGTTTGGATCTTGGCCAGACCTTTCTTCTTTACACGAAACTTCTCGGCATAGGCATTTTGGTTAGCTGCATTGATGATGACTATGTTTAGACGGTTCCCTGTTTTTTTCATTTTTTTGAGGATAGCATCAAGTTCGATAGCTTCATAAAGTACATGATAGTCGTTTTCTATGGAAGCTTCAACAGGGATAAGGTAGTTCTGGCCTTTGACCTGGATGGTATGACCGGTAAAATAGAAAAGTGCTATTCCGTCCTCTTGCATACTTGAGTTGAAAGCACGGATACCCTTGATGATCTCGCGTTTACTGGCATTTTCGGCATAGATGACTTCAAAGTTATGTTCTTCCAGGAATGTCTTCATAATATCAGCATCGCGCGTAGCCATTTCTACCGGAAAATCTTCATATTCGCCGTTTCCGATGACAAAAGCAACACGTTTTTCATTCTGCATGGTCTTTAATGAGATGGTATCTGCATTTAAAAAAGTATAAGAGAGTAGGAAGATGAGAAAAAAACGCAGTATGAATTTCATGTATAAATAACCTTTGCCTATATATGATGGACTCTATTAAAAGTTTATATTATACACAAAGCTTGAAAGAAAACAAGATGAATGCTGATATCGTCTGAAGATATAAAAAGTTATGACTAGATTAGTGTACCATTCTTCACAAACTTCTCTATATACTGCATATTCTTCATCACGCGTTGATAATAGGGGTTGTTTGACATACCGCCGTTGTATCCGCTGACCATGTTAAAATAGTGTTTGCGCTTTTTTCTTAGGATAGTTAGATAATATGCCGATATCTGCGCAGATGTCTTGATATCGGTAAGAAGTTTATTAGCGATTTGGGCATCATTGAGGGTATTGATCCATTTTAATGCTTTGACACGTTTGGCGACAAAACGTGCCGTCGCTACTTGTATCTGCATAGAACCTAAAGATGCTTTAGTGATCACGATGCCTTTTTTGAAGTCTCCGATGATGTTTTTGCCTGCACTGCTCTCAGTCAGGCATATAGCCGCTAAAGTGTTTTCATAGGTTTCTCCAGTATAATCCGGAATAGTACGGGCAACATCTCTTACGGTTTGTAAGACCTTGATCTGCTCTGGCGTAAGAGCAAATATCTGTACTGTCAAGATAAAAATAAGTGTCAAAAAATGAATCAAAAATACCCCTTGAGAATTAAACGTGGAATTATAGTAGAAAAAGAAGAACTTATTAATAGTATAAACATACTAAATGATTCTCTTAAGTAAACGGATGGTAAACAGCAATCTTTCCCCTGTTTTGTGGGTTTATAAGCTTAATGTTATTTGATCAAATTAGTATTTTTATTTAAAAAAAAGGTAAAAATACTCTTTGGCTTAAGGTTGGAAAGTGGAATTATTGAAACAAAGAGGGGAAGCATTTTGTCTTTTTTTTACAAAATGTAACATAATGAAGCAAGGATGGTGGCATTGATGATAAAAAGATATGGTCTCGTTTTTGTTTTGCTGATAGCGGTTCTGGATGCAAAAGAGATACTTTCGCTTTTGAAAAGGGTGCAGAACAATCACACACTGCACATGAAATATCTTCAGCAGCCTTTTGTGTGCAAACCTTACGGTGTACAGACATTGAGCGAGTTGATTGAACGAAAAGATATGAGCAATTCGTGCAAGAGTTCTTTATCCCGTTTTAGAGTAGAAAACCCGCAGGAGAAGTATTTTGCAGTGTCACTTTTGAAGATCGAGCAGCAGTACAGTGTGGAGTCCAGAGAGGGACTCTGTCTGCTTCATCTCTCAAGTGAACACTCGTACAGTGAAGCTTTGCTTGAGCATGGTTATGCTTTGATATGGCCAAAAGGGATAAAGGAAGATATCGTGCTTGAGCAGAGGTTCAACAAGGCACTCTTACGCGCTAAAAACACAAAGGCAGGTGTCTGGTCCGATACAGAGGTAAGAAACTGTTTTAAACCTTAGCTCGAGTGAAATGAAAAAGCGTTTCACAGGTAAGAAAGAAAAGAGTTGGGTTATTTAGTATTTATAAAACTGGCCGAGGCGGTTTCGACGAAGTGAAAAATTTTTACTGATACTTCTCACTTGTCAAATAGACCCAAAACTCTCTGTGGCTTTTTCCCTGATTAAGAAAGTAGAACTGTAAAATGGCTACGCGGTACAAGGTGAGCAGCATCTTCGCATACGGGATTAAAATAGTCAGACGTGTCCAGACAGACTGGACTTTATCGCCCTTTGAATTCATCATGTCTTCCAACCCGATGTTTTTACTGAGATAGATCCCGAAAAAAAGTGAAAAAATAAAGTTTAAGATAATGCCAAAAAGAATATAAGCGACAAACTCTTGTTCATACATACCTGCTATCATAGAAAGAACCTCAAAATCAATAAATTTAATTGTGTGAATTATAGCAAAGAAATAATGGGGATTGCTGAAAAGAAAAAGATAAGTGTCCCTCTTGAGGGATCGCTTATTTGTAGTTTGCTAT
>JBFEYG010000101.1:0-8920 GCA_041562275.1 Sulfurimonadaceae bacterium
CAGGAGGCACTGATGTCTATATGTTCAGCTACAGCGACAGTCCGTAGACCGGTGATGAAAAGTTCACGTACGATGATGATATAGATCGCCCAGGCATTGGCATCTCCATTGAGCATGAGCGCTAAAAAAGCACCGATAGTGAGCATCTTGTCGGCAAGAGGATCAAGTATCTTGCCAAGCAAGGTAATCTGATCAAAGGTCCTGGCAATATAACCGTCAAAGAAGTCTGTTGCGCTGGCCAAGACAAAAAGCAGGGCAGCAAGGTAATAGACCCAGGTGATGTGTATGCCCTGATCGGTAAAGAACTCAGGCGTGATGATGATCCAAAACATCAGGGGTGCGATCAAGATGCGGATGAAGGCAAGGATGTTTGGAATATTAAGTATCTGTTTTTTATTAGACATAAGTCACTTTATTGCAAGCCGAAGGCTCATTGATTATTGAAATGTTGTTCCACCGTCAACGACGATGGTCTGACCTGTCAGCCAACTTGATTCTGGTCCGCATAGGAAAAGACAGGCACCTGTAAGGTCTTCTGATTCACCCATACGAGAAAGAGGCGATCGTCTGACGACCTCGGCTTTGACCTCTTCGTAGTTAGGGAAGGCTTTGAGTGCATCCGTATCGATAGGACCGCCGCTTACAGCATTGACACGGATCCCTTTTTCGCCAAGTTCAGCCGCAGCATAACGCATCATCGCTTCGACAGCTGCCTTGTTTGTTCCGTGGCCTGCATAGTTTGGCGTATAGATAAGATTACCGGTCGAACTCATCGTGATGATAGAACCGCCACCTGTTTTTTCCATACGCTTTGCCGCTTCCTGGCTTCCTACGACAAAGGCATCGACGGTAGCTGTATAGATATTATCAAGGCCTTTTGGTTTTAGTCGCATAAACGGACCAAAGCCGCCGACAACAGCACGGCCTGAGATGATCGCATTGGAGATGAAGAAATCAAGTCTGTCAAAGTCTGCATCAAAAAGTGCAAAGACATCTTTATAGGTCGTCGGTTCTAAGATGTCAAGCTTATAAGCACGGCATTTTACACCGAATTTAGATTCGACATCAGCTATGATCTCGTTGGCAGTATCTGCACTTGAGGCATAGGTGAATGCCACGTTACAGCCTTTTTCTGCAAAAGCATATACGATCGCTTTTCCGATTCCACGTGTTCCGCCACTTATAAAAAGAGTTTTACCTTGCATTAGAGTCCTTTGATATTATATTGTTTAAGCACATCTTCGATGCGTTTCATGTTTTTTGCGCTTGGTGCGAGAAGAGGAAGTCTGTATTCCAACGTATCGATCAGGCCTGCAATATACATGGCTGCCTTGATCGGAATAGGGTTAGATTCACAAAAAAGTATTTTGTTGACTGGAAAAAGCATATCGTTGATAGCTTTTGAGCCCATAAAGTCACCTTCGAGTGCCTTATGTACCAGCTGGCTTTTCAAGTCCGGAAGCAGATTGGATGTGACCGAAGTCGAACCTGCACCGCCATTGGCCAAAATAGGGTAGTCGATAGCATCGTCACCGCTTAGTACAGCCAGTTTCGGTCGGCGTGAAAGAAGTTCGACTGTTCTTTCAAGACTTCCGGTAGCTTCTTTGACCCCGTAAATGTTTTCCACGTCATCAAAAAGACGGATAGTCGTGTCTGCTGAGATGTCGACACCGGTACGCCCGGGAACATTGTACAGCATGAAGGGAAGCTCAGAAACCGCTGTAGCGATGGCTTTATAATGCTGATAAAGCCCTTCCTGTGACGGCTTGTTATAGTACGGACTAACAGAAAAGATAGCATCAACACCCGATTTTTGCGCATGTTTGGCGATATCGATTGCTTCAGCTGTCGCGTTTGAACCGGATCCGGCTAATACCTTTGTCCCTGTACCCTTGCAGACTTCAACGGCGATCTCGATGCATCGTTTATGCTCATCATGCGTTAAAGTCGCGCTTTCACCTGTTGTACCGACCGGACAGACGGCGTCGATTCCGTTGGCGATCTGACGTCTGATCAGAGCAGCATAGGTCGGTTCATCCAGTTTTCCGTTTTTAAAAGGAGTAATAAGGGCTGTCGTCGCGCCTGTTACTGTTTTCATTTCTCTTCCTTGCGTAAAATTACCGTTGTAGATTGCGTCGCATCAAAGTATTTCAATGCAGCGGTTTGAATGTTTTCGGGAGTCAGTGCGTTGATATGGTCTTCGTACTCCATAAGCGGTTTTAGATCACCGCGGGCAAGATAACCTCCAAAAAGGTTGGATACCGAAGAAGAAGACTCCAAAGAGAAGATGAATTCTGATTTTGTGTTGATCTTAATCTTCTCGAGTTCTTCTGCCTTGACTTGCTCTGTTTTGAGTTTGTCAATCTCTCCTAAGATCTCTTTTTCGACATCTTCAGCTTTGACGCCAGGGTTACATACGGCCATAAAGATAAACAGACCTGGATCGATGTTTTCCATGTTATAAGCATAGATCTGATTGGCCAGACGTTTCTCGTTGACCAAAGTCTTATAGAGTCGTGCACTTTTTCCTGAGCTGAGCATCTCTGAGATAGCGGATAGGGCAGGCTGGTCTTTATGCTGAAAGTTAGGGATATGATAGGTCATAGCCAACATCTCAACTTCACTCTCTTTATAGACGACGACACGTTTCGCACCGTCTTGCTTCGGTTCGACCTGGTGTACTTCAGGGATCTCTTTTTTGTTTTGGATCTTTTCAAAACGCTTTTGTGTCAGCTCAAACACATCTTCCGCTTTAACATCCCCGGTTACGACGACGATGGCGTTTTTCGGCTGGTAAAAAGTCTCATGGAACTCTTTGATGTCCTGTAAAGTCCAGTTTTGGATGTCTCCCATGAAACCGATCGGTGTCCAGTGGTAAGGGTGGTAAAGGTAGGCATTGTTAAAAAGACGAAAATACATGTAGCCCAGAGGGGAGTTGTCTGTTCTCCATCTACGCTCTTCCGCAACGACATTGCGTTCAGGCTGGAACTCATCGTCTTGAAGTTTAAGGCTTTCCATCAGTTCACCGAAAAGGTCCAGTGATTTTGATAGGTTTTGCGTGGAACTCTTGATGAAGTAGTGGGTATAGTCAAAACCGGTAGAAGCATTGCTCATACCGCCCATTCCCTTGACGATCTCATCAAACTCACCGGATTTAAGTTTGTCAGTTGATTTGAAGTTCATGTGCTCTAGCATATGGGCGATACCGCTCTTGCCCATGACTTCGTTTCGGCTTCCCACACGGTAAAAGATATCCGTTGAGATGACACTGGTATTGTTTTCCATAGGAATAACAACGATTTGCAGACCGTTTTCTAAGGTCTTGGTTTGATAGTTAGGTAAAGATGCAGACATCATTACTCCTGCGCTGAAGATTAGTGAACTTAAGATAGAGATAGGTCTCATTGTCTATCGACTCCGATAGCCTCGGTGATGTTGGTAAACCCATCGGCGTCTAAAAGCTCTATAAGACCGGTGTTGATGTCTCGTATCAAGGTCGGACCGTGAAAGACAAGTGCCGAGTAGATCTGGACCAAAGAAGCACCGGCTCTGATACGTCTGTATGCTTCTTCTGCCGAGTCGATCCCGCCGACGGAGATAAGAACGGCTTTACCGTAAAGTGCTTTGGCTACGGCTTCAAAGATCTCAAAACTCTTTTCCTTTAATACTGCACCGCTGATGCCGCCGATGTTTTCCGGATTGGATACAAGGCTGTAATCGATGGTGGTATTGGTGGCGATGATGCCTGCTGCACCGGCATTCACTGCCATTGTCGAAAGACTTACGGCCTGTTCAGGGCTCATGTCCGGAGCGATCTTGAGAAGGATTGGCTTGTCAGTGAGTTTTTTAGCTTCGGCAAAAAGCTCACGGATAAAGGTCTCATTTTGTAAATCTCTAAGCCCCGGAGTGTTTGGGGATGAGATGTTGATGACAAGATAGTCGCAAAGCTCTTTAAAGTTTTTGATCAGTATCGTATAGTCGCTGATAGCATCTTTGTCTTCGGTCGTCTTGTTCTTGCCGATATTGACACCGATAGGCGTAGAAAAAGGAAAGCGTTCCTGCAAACGTTTTTCAACCTTATACATCCCTTCGTTGTTAAAGCCCATCGCATTTTGAACACTCTCTTCTGCGATATGGCGGAACATCCTCGGCTTAGGGTTTCCTGCCTGCGGTTGTGGGGTAACGGTACCTATTTCGGTGAAACCGAACCCAAGCGCCTGCATACCGCGTATCATCGTCGCATTTTTGTCAAATCCTGCTCCAAGGCCTACCGGATTTAAGAAAGTGCGGCCGAAAAGTTCCTGTTTAAGACTCTCATGCTGAACAAAATGATCTTCGATCCATGGGTTGTAAGCAGATGGCAGAATGTTTGCACCGCGTAAAAAGTATTCCACCAGATGGTGGGCTGTTTCAGGCTGGAGTTTAAAAAGATAAGGCTTAATGCTGGCGTAGGGAATCATCTATCTTCTTTGCTAGTATGTACAATATACATGACTTATTTTTACGAGATTATACAGAAAAATGTTTAAGATGAGTTTGAATTGCGGTTAGAGGCCTGAAGCAAGCCGTACAAAATTAAAAACCTGAACAAATCAATGCTACAATCTGCCAACTTAAAATAGACGGAGATGATCCTATGGGTTATGACGCAGCACATGCTTTTTCGAAACAGGGTGCAGTGAGTGATGTACTTTTGTTCTTGTCTCAAATGAGCTGGATCGAAGTGGTTTTTTATATCATGACAGTGAGTGTATTCGCTTATCTCCTAAAGATAAAGCTGGAAAAGAAAGCTTAGTTCTTTTCCCAAAATGTACCCTGCGGGGTATCCATGATAGCAATATCAAGTGCAAGAAGTTCATCGCGGATAGTGTCAGAGGTCTCAAAGTCTTTTTCGGCCTTGGCTGCAGTACGTCTTTGGATAAGTCCTTCGATCTTTGTTTTAAGTTCATCGTCAATACCAAATTGAAAATACTCAAAAGGGTTTTGCGATCCAAAACCGAGGATCTTCTCTATGCATGCCAGATCTGCAAGCGTCTGACGTTTGATGAGTTTATCTTTTGCATTGGCATCCAGGGTCTCGTTTGCATTGGTGATCATTGCATCAACGAGTGAAAGTGCGACAGAGATGTTCAGGTCATCATTCAATGCATCCAACAGAGCCATTTGAAAGTCCGTCTTCTCCTCTGTTGTCTTCATCCCAAAGAGACGCTTCTTCAGACGGTAAAGCTTGTCAAGGCGTTTTTTGGAGGCGAGCAGGTCGAGCTCATTGAAATTAAAGTTGCTTCGGTAATGCGTACTGAGAAGATAAAAGCGCAAGACTTCTCCGTGATACGAATGCAAGGCATCTTTTAAGAAGAAGCTGTTGCCCAGGCTCTTGCTCATCTTCTCGCCGTCGATGTTCACAAAGCCGTTGTGCATCCAATACTTTGCCAACTCCTGGTCTTTGGAACAGCGGTGCTGGGCAGCCTCGTTCTCATGATGCGGGAAGAGCAGGTCGGCTCCGCCTCCGTGGATATCGATAGCATAGTCGCCCTCTACCGCAAGGTGTTCTTCGATCATCGCCGCACATTCGGTATGCCAGCCCGGACGGCCGGATGAGAAAGGCGTCTCGTACCGGATGCCTTCGTCAAAATGTTTCCATAGGGCAAAGTCGGAAGGATGCTTTTTATGACTGTTCTCTTCTATGCGGCTTTGGGTGTCGTCCTGGTCTTGTATTCGGTGGGAGATACTGAGGTATTGACTGTCTTTTTGGGTGTCGAAATAGACGTCTCCGTCTTCGGTCTTATAAGCATACTCTTTTTGGATAAGGTCAGTGATAAGTGCCACCATAGCGTCCATAGACTGGGTCGCCTTGGGTTCGATATCGGGCCGACGGATACCTAAGGCGTCCATATCGCGGTGATAGGCATCGGTGTAGTGCTGTGTCAGCTCCTGTAGGCTCATGTCGCTATCAGCAAGCTTTTTGACGATCTTATCGTCGATATCGGTGATGTTTCTTGCGAAGGTGACGTCCAGGCCGTTTGCTTCAAGAACACGTACAAGCAGATCAAAGACCAGTGCGCTTTTGGCATGTCCAAGGTGGGCATCGTCATAGACGGTAGGTCCGCAGACATACAGGGTCGCTTTGCCGGGAACGATAGGTTCAAATGTTTGTTTGGTTTTACTTACGCTGTCATATAGAGTCATGGATCATTTCTTTAAAGATAAATAAGATTACTATTAAAATAGCAGAGGCCAAAAATAGCCAGAGTGGATTTCTGTTTGAGATTATAACTAAAAACCTCTGTGCCCCATAAGCTTTGAGCGTATAGACAAACAGAATAAGCCCGCTGAGTGAACTGGCCAGAGCCAGTCCCATAGCACCCAAAGGCGAGATTAAAGCCAGAGAGAGGATGATGTTTCCGCCCAGACTGTAGGTGGCGATCTTGGCTGCTTCCCCCTGTCTATGCTCAGCGTAGAGTTTTAAAGAGAGCAGTTTGCTCAGGCCAAAAGGCAGCAATCCGATCATATACATCTGCAACACCGATGAAGTGTTTTGGGAGTCTGCAGCGCTGAAGGCGCCGCGTTCAAAAAGAAGCCAGACGATCTCATCGGAGAGTATATAGCCACCGATAGTGCTGAAGGTAAGCAGAGAGGCCAAGAACCAAAAGGCAGTATAAAAGGCCTTGTCGGCTTCTTCGAATCTTTCATGGCGTATATATTTTGAGATACGAGGGAAGATAGCCACAGAGGTCGCAATAGCAAAGAGTGCCAAAGGAAGCTGGAAGACACGGTTCGCATAATAAAGATAAGAGATAGAACCGGTGACCAGAAATGTGGCGAGCCAGGTGTCCAAGAATGCTGAGAACTGAGCCGTGGAATTACCCCAGATAGCGGGAAAGAAACTTTTACGAAAACGTTTGGTGTCGTCTTTCAAAATGGTATTGTCATGCCTGAAGTATTTAAATCCTCCGTATAGAAGTTTGAACATCCCTTTTCTCTTCGCCATGGCAAGGTGGGAAAGCAGTTGCAAAAAACCGCCTGCAAGGACACCGAAACTAAGGTAATAGACGATCTCTGCGGCTTCTTTTTCCTGAGCCAAGAGTAATGCAGAGATCATGGCGATGTTAAGCAGACCCGTAGAAAACGCTGTAGTGGCAAAATGCTCTTTGTAATGCAGCAAAGCAGAGAGAAAACTCACGATGAAGATAAAAAGCAGATAGTAAAAGTTTATTGCGACAAAGGGTGCGGCAAGTTCCAAGGTCTCTTTATCAAAACCCAGAGCAATAGCCTTTGCGGCATACAGGGGAAAGAGTTGTACAAGCATAGTGAGCAAAAATATAATAAAGAAAAAAAGTATAAATATATGTGCCGCAAAGACGGCCTTGCTTTTTGAAGCCGTAAAACTTGGGATGAAACTTTGTGCAAAGGCCCCTTCGGCGAAAATACGCCTGAAGAGATTGGGCAGCTTGAAGGCAACGAAGAATATGTCGCTGTAGATGTTGGCTCCCAGTACTGAAGCGGTAAGCAGATCACGTACAAAGCCTAAAATACGTGAAAAAAGTGTACCTATACTGTTGGTAAAAATTGATTTGAACATAAAAGTCTTTACTATTTGGTATGTAAACTGCTAGAATCATAAAACGATCGTAATATCATAGTATAAAAACTATAAAACTAATTTACAGAAGGGAAGTTCTTGAGCCAGGTCAACATGTCATCTGCTGATTTTAAGCCTTTTTCCGTACGAACGGATAATATCGCGAAAGAGTTGGTCTCAACAGCGTCAAAATACGGGATCAAAGCATCTGCTTTAGATTTCAACCTTCTCGATGTGCAGACTTTTTTAAGCCGTGAAGTGGGAAAAGAGGAAGAGGTCATAGGTGAGGAAATTAAGGCTTTAAATGACGAAGCGTTACTCGCAGATCCAAATGTACGTATACGTCAGACCTATGAGATCGAGGTCGTCTTATCGGATAAGGAGGACAGGTTTACGAACCTGGAGATGAGTATAGGAGCCAATCCTTCTATGACACGTCTCTTCGCAACCATCAAACCCGGTTCTGTTTTGGAGTATTATGCTGGGATTGAAAAAGACTTTCTCGAGTTAATAAACAAACGCAAACTTCGTGCGAATATGCTCATCGGTGTATGGGATAAGACGCTGAAAGAGGAGATTGACAGGTTCATTGCCAAGATTCACGTTGCAGGCAAGATGATCTTTGAAGACAAGGTGACCCTTGAAGTCGGGCATGCGCTTGAACCTGTACCGACAGTCGATGACAAGCTTGTCTTGCATTATAAAAAGCATGGGGAACAGGGAAGCAATGCGAAGGTAGACCATGCTAAACGCGGCTTTATACAGGGTGTGCTGGAAAACGATCTTCTTATCGAGTATGTCAAGCCACGCAAAGGCAAGGCAGGCAGAAACTGCAGAGGCGAGTTCATAGAACCTAGCGAGCCTGTTATCGCCAATATCCCTGATTTTAACGTCAGTGACAAGATAGAGGTCATTGAAACTGAGGAGAGTACTCAGTACCGTGCCAAAAACAGCGGGCATATCGTTTTTGAAAACAACACCTATGATATCCAGGTCGAGGTGGAGATCACGGAGATCAGTTTTAAGACGACAGGATCCATAGAAGCCGGTGTCAATACGGACGTGTCGATCAATGTCAAAGAGAAAGATGCCTTTAAAGACGCTATCGGTGCAGGTATGGAAGTCGAAGTCAACGAGATCAATGTAGACGGCAATGTCGGAAGCAATGCAAAGATCAAAGCTAAAAAGGTGAAGATCGAAGGCCAGACGCATCAAAGTTCTTATATAGAGGCTGATGATGTCAAAGTGAACATCCACAAAGGTAAGATCAAAGGCCAAAAGGTCGAAGTGACAAGACTGGAACAAGGTATTATAGAAGGTGAATATGTTGAGGTCTTTCAG
>JBFEYG010000102.1:0-8908 GCA_041562275.1 Sulfurimonadaceae bacterium
GATGCTTTTGAGGAAAAACTTGGCATCAAGATAGACAAACACGCTCTAAAAGATTTTGATATCACCGGAAAGACGATCATCTTTGGTGTAAAACCGCAAAACCTGCAGGAAGTCTCCGCTCAGCTTCATGGGCAGGCCGAAGCATTTTACTCTATTCTGGCAGGCACAAAACTCGAAAGCTTAAAAAATACGATTAAAGCCATACATTATGTCAGAGCCATGCCGAACATGGCAGCAGCCATGCAAAGATCGATGACGACCCTTACCGGAGACACCGCCTTGCAAGACGAAGCCGTCACCATCTTTTCTGCTATAGGAAAAGCGCACTGGCTTGGCAGCGAAAAAGAGATCGATGTTGCGACAGCACTGGCGGGAAGCGGGCCTGCTTACCTGGCCCTCGTCGCCGAGGCACTCGCTGATGGCGCGGTCAACCAGGGGCTGAAGCGCGTCGATGCAATGGTCGTCATGCGCGGACTGTTTGAAGGATTCGGCACTATCATCCAAGATCAGCATCCTGCACTTCTCAAAGATACTGTCATGAGTCCGGGAGGCACAACTGCCGCAGGATATGCCGCCTTGGAATCAGGCAATGTGAGAGATGCATTTATCCAAGCCATAGCCAAGGCAAACGAAAGGGCAAAGGCACTTTCGTAAATGCATGGTAAACCAAGAGTAAACCCCTAAACAACAGTCTCCCATAAATCAAAATTTCTAATATATACATCCTTTTTTTAACATTGATTGAAGTAAATATGTGGTTATAATTAGCTAACACAATTCACACACATTTAAGTTGAGCCCTATTTTTGTGTGCCGACAAACAAGGATTGCCCTATGAAGCAGTTATTAACTTTTTTATTTTTTCTTTCTATCTCATGGTTTTCAGCACATGCAGATAATGACGTGATAAACGACGCCTGTCCCGGTGAAGAGATAGCCGCGATGAACGTATCCGGTAGTGCCAACCATGAAGAGGGACCAGGATATTTAACAAAAAGCGGTGATGCTGTTGACATATATCACTTTCAGATCGATGCAGACGGCACCCTAGAACTTTATCTATCAGCCGACAATGATACTAATGTCTACTTTGGAACTGGTGCATGTGGATCCAACCCTCTTGCTTTGAGTGCTGCATTGTCTGGTTTAGCAGAGGTTAATATTGTCAGCGGACAAACTGTCACAGTCCGTCTTGAACGTGACAAAAATGAAGATGTCGTTTACGGTTTTGACCTTGTCTTCAAAGAGGCCCAAGACCCTGTAGCCATTGAGGACAATGTTGAAACTTATGTTGATACTGCCATTGATATCGATGTCACTGCCAATGATCAGGACGACGGTAGTATTGACAAAACAACAGTCACCATCGTTACAGATGTTAGCAATGGTACAACAAGCAAAGACCCTGTGACAGGTGTTGTCACTTACACACCAAATGCAGGATTTTCAGGACTGGACAACTTTACCTATACCGTTAAAGACAACATTGGAAACGTCTCGAACACAATCAACGTATTGATCGTTGTAAAGGTCCCAGCTGTAAGCGCTGAGAACTGTGACATTGGTACAGAAAATGGATATAGAGATTTTTGTCTGCGAAGACAGACGATGCTTCCGGGAAATATGATAACTACGGGTAACACTATCCTTGTCGCGCCATACAACGGTGTTGATGAAAACTCGAACTCTTCAGCGGACTGTTCGACCTACACCAATGGTACCTATATCGATAATGCGACACTGTCCAATGACAACTATAACTTATGTGCCTATCATGTCGGTGGACCCGGAACACCCGCTGCTACGGTAGCAACCGTGACTATGCCTGATGCAAACAACAGTACCGTCGAATGGGCCGGTCTATACTGGCAGGCCTTGGTAGATGACAATGTTACTCTAAACGGGCACAGCATACGTCTTAAAAATGGTTCCGATACCTACGAGACATTCACTTATGACAAACTAAACTACCAAAGCTCAGGCTTTTCAAGTACAAATGCCTATTCCGCCTTTAAAGATGTGACGACTATCCTGCAGACAAACAACTGGAAAGATGGGAACTATACGGTTGCCGATATACCCGTCAGGGAAGGGAAAATCAGTGGTCTAGGGACCTATGGCGCCTGGTCTCTAGTCATCATCTACAGAAACAACAGTGAAAGTATCCGTAGCTTTACCGTCTTTGACGGATGGAGAAACATTGACACCGGTTCCGGAAACAACAATGTCCCTATCGCGCTAAGCGGTTTTTATACCCCAAAAGATGGGGACATCAATGCTTCCGTCTCTGTGTTCGCAGCCGAAGGAGATAAACATATTGCCGGGGATACGCTAACCGTCGAAGACCAGACGAACGGCAATGCCGAAGTCACCCTCACTACAGTTTCAAACAACACCTTTCATTCGGGTATTGACGGGGCAGGTTTGCGAACACCGAATCCTACTAACAATCAAGGTATTGATATCCATACCTATCAACTGGGTAATGTCAACGGCGGTGAAAATGTTTTGGCTTATGAACAATCAGACCTGACATTTCGCTTTAAGACTACAGGTGACTACTATTGGCCTTCTATGCTCGCCTTCTCGACTGAGGTATATACTCCAAGTTTCTGCTACGATTACGCCTATAAACAAAATGGGGTCTTTTTTACCGAGATAAATAACGACCTTCTGCGTGATCCTCGTATCACCGGTTTTGTCACTGACGGGAATGATATCAATGTCTCCCTTATGATCCTTAATAGAGAAGATTCCGATGTTAGTGCTAAAAACCTGAAGCTGTCTATAGAAGACATAAATACAACTCAGGCTGTCTATAAACGAAATACGGTAAGTATACTTAATCCAAACGAGGTCGTTCCGCTTGTGGTTCCTGACAGTAGTTTGATCGTTGCAGATGATTTTATCAAAGATATAAATTACGCGGACGTTGCAGGAACAGAAAAGATATTCACTTATTACACTATCACCCCTGATCTTCCGTCTGATTTGAATCATGAGATCAATATATCACTTAATGCGACATTTACTTATGACCTTGTCCTTCCGCTACCTAGCGGTGGAGAGATCACAATCCCTTCTGTCTCTAAAGCTGGTGGAACGAACTTACCTTTATGTGCTGTCGGTGGTCAATATATCACCAAAAGTGAGTGGGGTATCTTCAATGTAGTCGATAATGGTATTTATAGTACAGGCAATGAGTATTACAACATCCCTACACAGGTTGTAAATCGGGTTGGAGACCTAGCAATTGTCGCTTATGAGTCAAACAGTTCCGTTGCAGATAATACTGAGACACCCGATCTCAACTCAACTACCTTAATAGGAGTAGACCTTATCGATGCAAGTTCCTATCAAAGTGTAACATCTGCTTGTACAGAGACCTCTACAAGCAAAGGTATCACGCCTATCTTATGGATGGCCTTTAAGAACAGCAATACCATAGACTTAAGACAGGAGATACAAAATGCTATTGACGACGATAGATTAGATATAGCAACTGTCGGTGAATATTTCCCGAATGCCGTTAAAAGTGCGGCCTTCCGTGTCTCATATCTCACCACCAACGTAAGTGATGAGGACCTGGTTCAAACAGAAGAGGTTGCAGGTGGAAACCTCAAGCTTTTGAACTTCACCGATCTTGTTCAAGATATTGGTACCTGTAAACAGCCCGTTAAAAAGTTTCCGGGCAGTGAGCTGACGACAATCCAAGTACCGGTTGCTTGTGCCAATGCAGGTAATGCAGGTCTAACTCCATTTGAGATGCAGCGTTGTATGGAATGTCTCTTTGGATATAACACCAATCACGTCTGTTCACGGGACAACTTCTCCATCCGTCCCGAAAGCTATAATGTCAAGATCAACGATACGAACCAGTCCAATATCTTTAAGATAAGACTTGCCGATACTGTGACTGGTGTTGCTGCACCAACTGTAGAAGTTCTCGATATTGCGGCGGGGTATAAATATAACTTTGAAGCTAATGCGACCAGTCATACAGGTAATGAAGCAACTCCAGGTTATTCGCGATATTTCAACCCTCAATTCCCATCTGAGTCTAATGCCACTCTTATTTGGACGCCTACTGATCCAGCTATAAACCCGTTCTGTAACGACATAAGCGACACCTTGCTCGGATTCAATATGATCAATGGAAAGATCAATGAGCTTAATAATCATAACAACGTAGGTAAGTATCGCTTCAACATCATCGACAAAGGCTGGACAAAGGCTGACTGGGACATCAACGGAGATAGTATGAAACACCACAGGGACAATCCTTCCTATTTTGTAGGCGGTGCTACCGGCATAGATTGTGATAACACAACGTCGGCTATCGTATCCAACGGTGTAAACACAACTAATGCAGGAGGGGTACTGACTAATATCAACGGTTGTACCATCGATACTAATAATCATGATAATGACGATGCCAATATCAGATATCGTGATTATGATATGGTCTTACATCCTTATGACTTTAACATCAGCACTGTTCAGTACAACAAAGGTATGTTTTCTGCACCTGTAGATATTAACTCTAGTCCAAATCATTATATCTACATGAACGATGTCAAAGATGACACCAATATGTCTATACGTTTTACTGGACCAATAAGAGTCGTTGCTGCAGATGGCAATACAACACTTACAAATTTTGTAAGTGGTTGTTATGCCAGAGATGTCAGTATGATAGTTTCAACGTCTGCCCTACCAGTAGCGCCATTAATGAACTATAATTTGCAAGAGAGAAACGTCACAACAGATCTTATTCTTAGTGATACGGATGGGTCATTCACACCAGGAGCAATAGCGCATACTGTTATAATCCCTGAAGGGAATTTCACGAGAGATGGACGAGGCGTATCTAATATGACATTGAACTTTAATCTCGATAGAAATGTCACCAATGCTATCAACCCTATCACAATCACTCACAATGACTTCAATGTCACATGTCGATTTGGAAATGAGTGTGAGAGTAATGCAGATTTATTGTCAAATTATCAGCCCAATGAAGGTATAGATGAAAATGCTACTATCACCTATATCTATGGTCGTCTGCACTCACCTCGTCAACGTGTTGCTGACCCTGACCCTGCTACACTACCGGCTTTAGCGAACATTCCTCTGTATTATGAGTTTTATTGTGATGCCAACATAGTACCGACATGTGATATTACAACATATGCAACTGTACCAACGGCTGTCAATGCACTTTCACCGATCGGTCTTTTGAGTCCTGATGATGTACGTTGGTACAGTCAAGCCCTTCACACAACAGCTACGGATGGAAATGCAACAGCTACACAGGCACGCAGTGCTGTAGATGATGCGAGATTCACACGAAGTATAGATCCAGGAGCGCAAACTGCCACCTACACCTACGATGGGACAAGAGGCTATCCGTATAAGGCTACAATCCAGCTTAATGCACCTAACTGGCTGATCTACAACCGTTACGATGCGACGGCGACCTTCAATGAATTTGAACTTGAGTTTTTCACTACCGGACGATGGGGAGGTCAGGATCAAAGTAACATGAGTATAGATGCCAACACCTCTACTAATGTGAACAGGAGAATTCAGTGGTAAGACATGCTTTTACGATGATAGAGCTTATCTTTGCTCTGGTCATCATGGGAATTGTCTTTATAACACTTCCCGTTATCTTGATCCAAAACTCGGATAGTGTCGAAGACAATCTAATCCAAGAGAGTATTTTCCTGAGCTCATCCAAGATGAGTCAGCTTTTGACCTTTCAATGGGACCAAAACAGTAAAGAAGCAGGTATCATACTAAGTGCCTCAGATGCCCTTAGAGTATCTGCTTTAGGTGATGATGAACTTGACAGAAATGTGAGCGATTTCAGACGCGGCCACTTTCCAGAAGACAAACACAGAAGGATGACACCGGCCAACAATGAGCGTAACGCCACTCCTATCGGTTTAGAAGGTCTAGTGTATGATGATATTGATGACTTTGACGGTCTCACCAATTTTAACATTATCACTGCTCCGAATGTAGGCGGATATAAGAAAAGATATCGTGGGGATGTCAATGTCCTTTATGTCAATGATAATACAAACTATGCAGCGGACCCTGTCAATTTTGCATTTACGATAGCTGATGCCGGTGGTACAACCAACCTAAAAATGGTCGAGACATCGATAGTACAGGACAGAACAGGTACAGGTAACTGGGAAACATCTGTCTTGCTGCGTGCTTATGTCGCTAATATCGGTGAAACCGATTACTTCAAGAGGAGATATTAAGATATGAGAAAAGGCTTTACTTTTATCGAAATGATCTTCGTTATTGTTATTATAGGTGTACTTGCCAAGTTTGGATCTGAGATATTCCGTAATGTCTATCTAAACTATAATAACAGCAAAGCGAACAATGAGCTTCAGATCGATACAGAACTGACACTGCAGCAGATAGCCAACCGTTTGCAATACCGTATCAAAGACTCCGTCATCGGCCGTCGTTCAAATGGAGACTTTAGCGGACTGAGCTCCATTACTGATGCCAACTATACCGCCTTTGAATGGGTAGGTTACGACATAGATGGGTGGCTTGGCAATGATAGAGGCGGAGCTGAGGCCTATAATAAACCGACATGGACAGGCTTTATTGATGTGGATGCGATCGATACGGGTAACGCAAATGTAAACACCCTCTTCTCTCCCGGCACAGACACCAATGAGATCAATGCTCTAATAGGACCGCTCAGCCCTTCCGGCGCAGGTACAGCAAACAGTGCCCTGTTTTTTACCGGCGGAAGTACAGATATACGGACAGGTTATGACTGGAATGTCACCACGGGAGCGTTAACGACACAAAACAATGTAGCTGCTCACAGGATTACAACAACCGGCAACGTTCAACAGTTCACTGATCTGACCGGAGCAAGTTTCGCCGGTACAAATATCTATGAGGAGTATAAACTCTCATGGACTGCTTACGCCCTTAGTCTTGAAGACTTTGACGGGGACGGAAACAGCGATGAACTGGTGCTTTATTATGATTATCGTCCATGGGAAGGTGAAAACTTTACGGACAATAATATTCCTAATGCCCTTTTCATAGATAATGTGACAACGGTCAAACTGCGGGCGATCGGGGACATGATCAATATCCAGGTCTGTATCAGTGAGAATAATATAACAGGGAGTGAGTATTCAATATGCAAAGAAAAAGCAATATTTTAAAACCCTATACAAATGCTAAGAATGGTATAGCTATGCTGATCGCCATCGCTTTTTTGCTTATCACTGCCATATTGATGGCAATCATGGTAAATATGACAGCACAGACCACAAAACGGACAGCGGATATGTACCTGCAAGAGCAGGCTCATCTTCTGGCTAAAAGTGCAACAGAGTTTGCTCTGCTTGCTGTTTCAGGACGCGACAGGACTATTAACGGTTGTGTCAATGCTATTAATATCACCGGTCCCAGTGGAAACTTTGATATCAATACTACAATACGCTACATAGGTCTCTCTTCGCTAGGAGGAACCTGCGCAGGAACAGGTTCTTTTATTGATACTATTGTCACACCGGAATCAAACGGAACAATTCTAATAGACACATACGTTACTTCAACACCGTTAGCCAATGTAACCGAACAGATTCGCTTTCACCGCCGGACTATGCAGAAACCTTAAACAAGGTTTCTTGCCTGCTTCCCTTCATCCGGTAACTACAACTTCTAAACGTATCCGTCAGTACTCAAAAGCTTCCTTAAGAAATCTCTAGCTATAATCTAACAGTTCCAATTAAAGGATAAATAATGAATATTAGTATGGTCGGACGACAAGTAGAACTAACGGATGCTATCAAGCAGCAGATCGAAGCATCCATCGATACATTAAGCAAGTTTAATCTGGATATTATCTCTGTTCGCGCCATCGCTTCGGGCGAAGATAAAAAAGGACATAAGGGAAAGGGGATCAGTATCGAGTTTACGATCAACCTTCCGAATAAAAACACCATTGTCATCAAACAGAGTGATGATGATCTCTATGCAGCCATAGACGTGGCGACATCTCGTGCACAAAAAGCACTTCGACGTCATCATGACCGCATCCGCGATCATAAAAAAGAGGGTATCAACGGAGCCAAGGCAGCTTCGAAAGATATCAATATGAGTGAGGAAAAAGAGTCTTTGGAAGATGAGATCGTCCCTCTTGAACTTGACCTTTACAAACCACAAGAGGTGCAAGACGTTTTAGAAAACCTTAAAGAATCCGACAAGCAGTTTGAGATATTTAACGATATCGACGGAAAGACGCGTGTGTTATATAAGCGTAAAGACGGTCGTTTCGGACTTTACTAATCTTCTGACACTTTCACAATTAAATCTCGCACAACCCTCTCCTTTGAGACTAGGTTGTGCATCCTCTCATATTTTTCAGCTCTGATCTTCTAATTTGATATAATTTTTTACCGCTTGTATGATGGTTTCATCAGTTGCCATGTCGACATACCTGAAACTCTGTCCGCTTTGATGTTCTCCGCTGAGCATATCCCCGCTTTTTCTGTATTCAAGATCAAGCTTTGCAATATCAAAACCGCTGCTTGTCGTCGAAAATGATTCCAGGCGTTTGGACGTTTGAACGTTGGTATAGAGATAACAATACCCTTTTAACCCCGTACGGCTAACGCGGCCTCGCAGCTGATGCAAGGTAGACAGGCCCAGTCTTTCCGCTCCGACGATAACCACAGTCGTCAGTTCAGGCAGAGATATACCCACTTCAACGACAGTTGTCGCCAATAATATGTCCCCCTTCTGCCTGAACTCATAGAGTACTTTTTCCTTATCTTTATCCTTTCCGTGTGTTACATAGACATGCTCAAACCGGCTTTCCCAAAATCCCCTCGCCTCGTCTATGCTTTGA
>JBFEYG010000103.1:0-8855 GCA_041562275.1 Sulfurimonadaceae bacterium
AGCACGGTTACCCTCGACCATACAAAACGGCGGGACATCCTGAGAAAGTGCAGAAGCACCCGCTACCATCGCATAGTCTCCGATATGGACAAACTGATGTACCGGGGTCATACCGCCGATAACGACATGATCGCCGATCTCAACATGGCCTGCTATCGTCGCGGCATTGGCGAAGATACAGTGGCTTCCGATGATACAGTCATGACCGACATGCACATACCCCATCAGCAGGTTATGAGAACCGATGACAGTCTTGGAACCACCGCCTGCAGTACCCGGGTTTAAGAGTGTGAACTCACGGATAGTATTGTCATCTCCGATGATAAGTTCGACCTCTTCGCCGTTGTACTTAAGGTCCTGAGGAGCAGAACCGATGACCGCATGCGAGAAGATCCTGTTGTTCTTGCCGATCGTCGTCTTGCCGTATATACAAGCACCTTGGGCAATAGTCGTACCCTCTCCGATTACGGCTTCAGCCGAGACAAAAGCATAAGGTGCAATAGAGACGTTTTCGCCTATTGTCGCGCCGTCTTCTATGACAGCCAGAGGTGATATCTTATTCATCACTTCTCCTTATTTATCCACTACCATAGCTTTTAGTTCAGCTTGTGACACAAGGTTTCCGTCAACATACGCCTTGCCCTGAAGCACCCAAATGGCACCCTTGTGCTTGATTACAGAGATCTCATACTCAAGTCTGTCACCCGGACGCACCGGAGAACGGAATTTTGCATTATCGATACTCATGAAGTAGACGACCTTCTCAGCAGCCTCTTCTTCTGTCATATCCATGCTTTTAAATGCCAATATACCCCCGGCCTGAGCCATACCTTCAAGGATCATTACACCCGGATAGATCGGATGTCCTGGGAAATGCCCTTCAAACACCTGTTCACCGATACTTACGTTTTTAAAACCTAATAGTTTTTCATTGTTTACGATATCAGTCACTCTGTCTATCAACAGCAGAGGGTATCTATGTGGTAATATTTTTTGAATTTCTACAACGTCCATCATAGGGTCAAAGCCTTTTTATAAAATTTGGCTATTTTAACGCAAGTTTCGTTAAATTCGTATTATTCGGAAAATATAAGATTATTTTAACTTTTATGTGTAGACATGTTACTTTCTTTTGTTCCCCTGCTTAGTGTCTTAGCAAACTGTTTTGTATTTATTTTGTTTGAGAGCAGATGTGTTTTTTCATCCTTACTTTTTATTAAACGTGTCTGTCCTTTTTCTACCGAGAAATAGAACGAAAAAGCTCGATTACGGCTTCAAGCTTGACGGCTGTCAAGTTCCCTTACTACGAATTACTTTTATCTAAAAAGACCCAACTGTTTGAGCAAAGCGAGTTTTGGACTTTAGAGATATAAGAGTTGGAATCAAGTAGCTACTCGACTCGAAGCCCGTTTCGGGAGTTTCATTCGTTCTTTCTTTGCAGTCTAAGAGAGGACATGAGCATCATAGAAATATTAAACTTGACTAAGCAATTTGAATTGATAATCAAACTCCTCAGCCATATTTCTAAAAATGCTACAATTTCAAAAAAGATAAAACCTACACCGTTTTATCTCTAAAGTATCTTCAAGGGTGGTAGTATGGGTATCTTTGCTTTACAATCTCCTGCAGGCGGTTTCCTGGATGAAGAACTGCACCGCTTCAACAAAGAATTTGATGACTGGTGTGTGCAGTTTGAAACTTTGGAAGATGCCCAGCTTGTCGCAGACACTCTGGACAAACGAAAGCCTGTCAATATCGTCGAGATCACACCTTTGAGCTATCCGAAATATTTTTTTCCTACTTTGCAAGGCATTATTCACGCTACCCGAGAGCTTGAAGGAAAGATCATCTGTATTGTCGAACCCTTTATGGGTTCAAACTACCGTATTGCCGTGTGTGATCTGAAGACCAAAAAGGTGACACTAACGAGTAAACGTTATAAAAGCGTGCTAAGTGTTGAAGGGGCTTTTGCTCATTTTTCGGTCTAAATCCATCTGATATATATTTGAATTGATCTGATTCTGATACACAAATTTTCGATTCATCATCCGTTAAGTCTAGTCTTGTAAAATTAAGCCGAAAAGTTTGTAACAGAAGGAATCAGATGAAAAAGTATCTATCGTTGAGTGCAATTGTTCTTGCATTCATATTAACAGGCTGCGGCGCCAAACCCTATGTTGATGTGACTACAAAAGACTACGCGACGCTTCAGCTTGTTCCTAAAAGCGAAACACTTCTCTTTACAGATGATTATTATGCATTTTTTTATAAGCATACAAAAGGGTGCAAAAACGATATCGATTTGGGTTTTGTAGAAACCGACAGCGACACACCCAGCAGGATCATCAAGATTCCGGTTAACGAACCTCTTCAGATCAACGTCAACTACAGGATCGAGAGCGGAAACTCAACATATACGGAATATGCCAATTTTCTTCTGACCCCTGAAAAGAACAGGCATTATATCTTTGAATATGCGAGAAAAGATCGTGGTCTGTTTGAAAGTGCTCTGAGCGAGTTTGACGCCTATATCATGGAAGAGGAAAAAATGATCAGAATTGATCCCTCTCGAATACGAAACTTCGATCCTGCTAAAGAGTGCGTGAATGACTAAGGTGACACGCAGCATCTTGCATCTTATAATGATACTCGTCCTGTTCACCCTTAGCGGCTGCGTCAGTAAATATCAAAACACCATATCTGATGATTATGCCACGCTTGAACTTGTCTCCCAAAGTGAAGCAACCCTGTTTGCAGACGACTATTATGCAGAGATCTCTGACTACAGCGGGGGCTGTAATGCTTCAGAGTCACTCGGCATCGTCATAACAGACAGTAAGACAAAGAGCAAGACCGCCAGGGTCCCCGTCAACAAACCCTTGAAAATACGTGCCAACTATGCGCTGTCGTCCTATGATGAGATGAGCATCATTTTGACACCAAGACAAAAGACACATTATGTCATCGAGTACGTTCAAGCCGATCGCCAGTTTTATATGTATATCAAAAAAGGAAAAAAGAGAGTGGATATCCCGAGCTCGGATATCCGTATGTTTCACGTAAGAGAATGCCTCTAGTCCTTCGTATCTTAAGCAGATACATCCTATTTTAAAATGAGGTACTCACGGTTGTCTTCGTAGGTCGTCGCGTCAAGATAGACATCTATCTTGCCATCTACTATTTCGTCTACGACAAGTATCGGACTGAGGTCATAGGGAGAGTGGCAGAGTTTTTGACGAAGTTCTATCTCACGTTCTGTGCTCAGAGGGTTGAAGATCATCTCTTTTACGGAGGTGAAACTGCTGTTTGCGAGTTTGTTAAGAGACTCCAGGGTGATGAACTTCATCTCTTCTCTGTTCATGAAGTGGATATCGTTGACACTCTGCTCAATTCGGCCATTTGCTTTTTTTCTTGGGAGTGTCGAATAGATCAGCGCATGGGCATCGACCGGTTTTTTGGCGATCGTGACTTTCAGGTTGTACTGTCGATAGTTCAGGAACTTCTCGCGTACAAGCTGATACTCCTGGCCCTCATCCTCGTAATCCATACGGCGCGCATAGAGTTCAAGCCTCTCTTCTATAGAAGCAGGAAGGATCTGTCCTCCTAAGGGAGAGAACATCTCATCCATCAGCTTATCTTGCTGGTCGCGCTGCATGGTCAGTCCATAGATGCAGCCGCAGTAGTCCTGTCGGTAGAGCTGTTCTTCTTTGGTCACGCGGCTCTGATCCTGCGTCCCGCCGCCTGAACGGTAGTCGACAGCAATAAACTCTACTCCGTTCTTCTCATAGAAGGCATCGCCGACACGTTTGAGCTGTTCTTGGGATTTCAAAGGAGAGACAAGCAGGGTCGTCGTGATCTTCTTCTCGCCCAGCTCCAAAGCCTTGTGTGCGGAGACATCAAAACGTCTGTCAAAACAGACCTCGCAGCGCGCACCCTTCTCCGGTTCGTTTTCCAAACCTCTTACCAGACCCATCCAGGTCTCGAAATCATACTCGCCTTCGAGCAGGTCGATGCCCAGTTTTTTACAGCTTCTTTGAACATCCAGATATCGCAGTCTGTATTCGGAATACGGATGAATATTGGGATCGTAAAAAAAGCCGGTGAGTTTTTCGTCGGGATAGTCAGCCTGAAGTTTTTCCAAAAAGAAGTGGGAGTCAACAGAACAGCAGATATGGACTAACATGAAGAACTCCCTTTATCAATATGAGGCAAGCGCCTCATCATCTCTTAACGTGCCGCTAAGATCTCAACTTTTTCTATAGTGTCTTGACCTTCAATAGAATCAAGGACGGCGAATGAATCCGCATCGTCTTCTTCGATCCCGCCGAAGATTGTATGCACACCGTCAAGGTGTGGTGTTGCGACGAATGTGATGAAGAACTGGCTTCCACCCGTGTTTGGTCCTGCGTGTGCCATAGAAAGTGCACCTCTTCTGTGCTTCGACGTGTTCAGGTTTGTCTCACACGCGATAGCCCAGCCCGGTCCGCCTGTACCACGGCCGTTCGGACAACCGCCCTGCGCCATAAAGCCCGGAATAACACGGTGGAAGTTCAAACCGTCATAATAACCGTCATTTGCCAAGGTAGCAAAGTTTGCAACTGTGTTCGGTGTCTCGTCGACGTAAAGTTTCAACCAGATAACACCTTTTGATGTCGTCATCTTTGCCCATTGAAATTTTGCCATCTCTTCTGCAGAGTAATCGTATGTTTTTAAAGACATTGTTTTTCCTGATAATAGTTTTGAATTATGGAATTATAATCACTTTTGCTTAAGCACTCTATCCTAGTCAAAAACTTTCAATGTAATTTTAAATTCTTTGTTTTGTTTTATTAGTTTTTATGATAGACTTCCGCCAGGGAATTATAGGGAATATTAATAATGTTTAAATCAAAACTTGACAAGAGAATTCAAGAAGAGCGTTTGGGAACGCTTATTCAGAATCTGCCGTCGTCTATCATCAGCACGCTGGCAGTAAGCTCTTTTATCTTTTATCTTATTTACAACAAAGTCGATACAGAGCTGGCTGTTATTTGGCTTTTTGTCATCTTTTCACTCAGTCTTCTTCGTTCTGCCCACATCTATAGGATAAACATCCGTACAGACGTTTCCTTGATCCAGGAAGAACGCTTTATTCTTTTGGGTATTTTTCTTTCGGGGATCACTTTCGGCTCAAGTATCTATTTTCTTTTTCCATCTAATGATTTTGCGGTCCAGGTACTCCTGTTCTTTCTGATCAGTGCTATGATCGCGGGTTCCGTAGCGCTTTACTCCATGCATATACTTGCTTTTACAGCCTATTCCGTCCCGCTTATCATCGCCTTTTCCTATCAGGCTTTTATGATGGACGACCTCTCTCTCGTGCTCTTTTTTATCGGCCTGGTCTATTATGCCATCATGCTGACGACTATGGTCCGGATGAACAAGTCTATTCTGCGTTCGCTTAAGACCCAGTATCTTAATCAGGACCTGGCCAATAATCTTTCACAGGCAAAAGAAGAGCTCGAACGTTCGAATAACGAACTCACCGAAGAGAACCGTGTACGCGAAGAGACGGAGAAACGGCTCAACAGACTCGCGAACTATGACCCTTTGACCGGCCTGGCCAATCGCCATATGTTCAAAGAAAAACTGAGACAATCACTCAAGACAGCTGAACACAATGGCTCACGCATGGCCCTAATGTTTTTAGACCTTGACAACTTCAAGATCATCAATGACACCTTGGGCCATGCCATGGGGGACAAGCTGCTTATCGCCGCTTCTTCCCGCCTTAAAAGCCTTCTGGATAGGAACAGCAGCATAGCCCGACTGGGCGGAGACGAGTTCGTCATCATCATCAATGAGGCAAACGATGATGCCAAGCTCGCTCTTTTGGCAGATGAGATCATCCAGCTTTTGGAACTGCCTTTTATCTTTGATGATAATGAGATGTTTATCGGTACCAGTATCGGTATCAGTCTCTATCCTGATCACAGTGATGTGACCGAGACACTCTTGTCTTATGCTGATACCGCCATGTACACCGCCAAAGACAAGGGGAAAAACAACTATCAGTTCTTCACACCTGCCATGCATGAAAAGATCCTCTTCCAACATGATATTGAGACGAAACTCCACCATGCTATACAGAACAGTGAGTTTCGAATACGCTACCAGCCCAAGATCGATGTGAACACCAACAAGGTCATCGGGGCTGAAGCCCTTCTAAGATGGGAGCACAAAGAGCTGGGCAAGGTCTCTCCTTCCGTCTTCATCCCTATAGCCGAAGAGAGCAGCCTGATCAACCTCATAGGCAAGTGGGTCATCAAAAACGTATGCCGCGACGTATCACGTATCAAACATGACTTTGACAATGATCTCAGCATCAGTATCAACATCTCCTCTTCACAGATCTTGCATCAGAACCTGCCTGAGCTCATACAGGAGAACCTCGATATCTACGATCTCACTACCCGCTCTATTGAGCTTGAGTTTACGGAAAACATGCTTATCAAACAGGGACGCAAGAGCCAACAGGTACTTGACCGACTAAGTAAGATGGGAATCAAACTCGCTATCGATGATTTTGGCACCGGCTACTCCTCTTTGAACTATCTCAAGACCCTGCCTATCCATGCACTCAAGATCGACAAGTCCTTCATCTGCGACACACCGAAGCATGAAGGTGACTGTGCCATAGCAAAAAGTATTATCTCTTTGGCGAACAACCTCAACCTTGATGTCATCGCAGAAGGAGTCGAAACGGTGGAACAGCTGGCTTTCTTAAAAGAGAACGGATGCTCCGTCATCCAAGGTTTCTATTTTTCAAAGCCGCTTGACATCAATGCTTTCACCGCTTATCTTAATACTCCCTCGCTGAAAACAGAGCCGGCATTCTTGAGCTGATCTTTAAACACAGTATAATACGCCCATGTTATCATCACGTAAAAAGATCCGCCTTTGGGCCTCTCGCTATTTAAGTAACTTTACCCTGGGACAGATCCAAAACTTTGCCATTGCTATTCTTCTGCTTTTTACCGTCATCTTCGCCTATCTGCTGATCCAAGAAGAGTATCACCGGTATGAAGAACAGCTGCACACAGAGCATGAACATTTTATCAACAACCAGAAGCAAGAGATAGAGAATACCTCTACACAGATCGCTCTGCTCATGGAACATGAGTTGCGGCATAATGATCAAAATGCCCATAAAGCACTCCAACGCATCGCTGATATCATGAGCATGGACAAGAACCGTTTTCTGCAGCTTTTCAATACCGATTCAAGACCTCTGTTTACCAGTACCAATATCAATACTAAAATCGAGAGTATAAAATCCTTACAGCCCGGCACGATGTTGCAGCTTGAAGTCGAGCAGGAGCAGCAAAAGCACTCCATACTGGTCTATGCCACAAAGCTGAGCAACGGATACACTGTCTTGAGCGGTATCTATACAAAACCTTCTGAACTGCTTTTACAGGAGCGCTATAAAGATTCCAAAAGCCGTCTGGTGAAGATCATCCTGGAGATATCGACCTTAGCCTTTATCCTTTTTGGTGTCATGATCGGTATCAACAAGATCGTCAGTGCTCTTATGCAGCGCGATGTCGATACCTTTTTGACCTTCTTTGAGCGGGCTGCGCATAATGATCAGGTCATCAACTACAAGCAGATCTTCTTTAAAGAGTTCAGGACTATGGTCATGTATGCCAATGAGATGCTTGAGACCATCATGCACCAGAAAATGTCCCTCTCCCAGTTGAATGCCTCTTTGGAGCAAAAAGTACAAGAGAAGACGCAGGCCCTGCAAAACAACTACGAAGAGCTGAAAAAAGCACAGCAGTTCTCTCAGGATCTTCTGGACTCTCAAAAACGCTTTTTGCGCCATGCAGTCCATGAGACAAACACTCCCCTGAGCGTCATCATGACCAATATCGATCTCTTTACGATGAAACACGGAAAAGACAAACAGCTCTCCAAGATCGATGCCGCCGTGAAGAACATCTTCAATATCTATGATGACCTGAGCTACCTTGTCAAAAAGGATCAGGTCGAGTATCCGCGCACCCCTATCAACTTCAACACCTACCTTCAAAGCCGAAAAGAGTTTTTTGAAGAGGTCGCTGAACAGTCCCGTCTCTCCTTTGTCTTTGCGCCTTGCGAGGGAGAGCACTATGTCTACTTCAATGAGACCAAACTTCAGCGCATCATCGACAACAATATCACCAATGCGATCAAGTACACCCTTCCTTCCGAGCAGATACATATACAGACCTACCTGAAGGGTACACATATCTGTTTTGAGATCTACAGCCGTTCCAAGAAAATAGAAGACATCAACAAGGTCTTGGAACCTTACTACCGCGAGAACAAGAAGATGGACGGCTTTGGTCTGGGACTTAACCTGGTCAAGTCGATCTGCGACGAAGAGGGTGTAACATACAGAATCGATTCGAATGATGATGTTACGCGCTTTTCCTACAATTTTACCGTGATGGGAGTATAGATATGAAGATCTTTTTACTCGAAGACGAAGTCATGCTCAACGAGTCCATTCAAGAGTACCTTGAACAGATCGGCCACCAGGTCATCACTGCTCTTGACGGCGCTGCTGCGATGCAGATCTTGCAAGATCAAAGCTTTGATCTTCTTCTTTTGGACATCAATGTACCCAATATCGACGGTTTGACACTTCTTGAGCGTCTGCATGCATCCAAGGTCCATACACCGACCATCTATATAAGTGCGCTGGTAGACATCGAAGATATCTCCCGCGCTTATGATCTGGGCTGTTATGACTATCTTAAAAAGCCCTTTCACCTCAAAGAGCTCTCCTTGCGCATCGATAAGATCAAAGTCTCAACCGAGGTCCCACG
>JBFEYG010000104.1:0-8659 GCA_041562275.1 Sulfurimonadaceae bacterium
ATCCGAAAAGTGATCGGTTCGGACAAATTGCTTGGCATATCCACGCACAATCAAGAAGAGATAGAACTGGCTAACAAGATGGATCTCAACTATATAGGACTTGGCGCTTATAAACAGACTTCAACAAAAGATGTTACAAATATACTCGGTGAGAAACTTGACGGTTTAGCTGCTTTGTCCAAGCACAAGGTGGCTGCAATCGGCGGTGTGCGATTGAGTGACTGCTTTGATAATGTGAGCTATCTCGTCATAGGATCCGGCCTGTATGAAAGTTAGTATTCTCTCTATAGCGAAGCCTGAAAAATCCCTTTATAGCCCCCTGTACAAGGAACTTGAGAAGATGACATCCAAGTTTTCTACGATAGAGGATATAGAGATCTTTAATAAGAAGATACACCAGGCTCAGATCGAAGGACGGGCAGCTGCCCAAGCTGCATATACAGAGGCTTTTACACCCTATTTAAGTAAATCTTATAACATTGCTCTGCATCCTGATGGAAAATTAATCGATAGTTTTAAGTTTAGTAAGCTTTTAAGTGATAGAATATCGGTGAATTTTTACATAGGCGGTGCTTATGGCTTTGAAGATGGTTTTTTGAAGCAGTGTGACCAGGTGATCAGTTTGGGAAAACTGACCATGAGTCATAAAATAGCGAAGATGGTCCTGCTAGAACAGGTCTTTCGCGGCTTTGCCATCAACAACAACCATCCGTACCACAAATAAGGGAAACAAATAATGAAAGAAATGCACGAAAAAGAGTTGGAGTATTTTTGTGAAACTCTAAAGAGTCGTAAGGCGCAAATCGAGAAGAACATCCTGGGTGTTGAAAAAGAGATGGATCAACTTCGTGAACTTGAACTTAACGATGAAGGCGATTATGCTTCTGTAAGTAACGATAACATGGTAGAGAATGCTATCGGTCATCAACAAGAGCTGGAATTATTTGAAATTGATATTGCATTGGCTAAAATCAAAGCAGGTACTTACGGTATCTGTGAGATGTGTGAAGAGTGTGTCGGTGTTCATCGGCTAAAAGTCAAGCCGCATGCGAAGTACTGCATCGATTGCCGTGAGATCGCAGAAAAAAGCGACAAGAAATAGTCACTCTCGATCACGTAAGACAACTTGTAAGGAATTGATATGTATTTAAAACGATATACTCTTGGGACATTCGCACTGATGCTATTCGTTGGTTGGTACATAAGCCAGTTCTTGGGATACTCACAAAGTGAGTCGATCTCATTCTTTGGTATAAACCTGCCGGCTTTGCCTGTAGCCGTACTCGTTTTGTTCCCGGTATTCGTTTTGTATGTCGCAAGCGTCTTGCATATGCTCTATTATTCACTCAGAAGCTTTTTCAAACTGCGCAGCTATCAAAAAGATTACACTATGCTTGTTGATATGATCATGGATGAGCTTCTTAACAGAGACCATCACTATAATTTTAAGACTGAACCTTATAAACTGCTTGCCAAGGTACTTGAGAATACCTCGATGACAGTCGATGACAAGATTGAATTGACGGAGAATGAAAAGGTCAATACGATCTTAAAGGTCTTAAGTGAGGTCAAAACAGGCAAAGTAGTCGATCTTAAAAAGTATAATCTTAAGAGAGAAAACCCTATCGTCATCCAAAATCAAAAAAATCGTATGTTGAGCATGGACCTTAGTCCTGAAGACATCCTCTCAAAAAGCGATAAGTACACGAAAGATATCTTGGAAAAAGCTTATGTCAATTTTGTTGCTATAGCACCGATGTATGCGATCGAGAAATATCAAGAGCATATGACAAAAGATGCACTTTACATCATTCTTGCCCGTGTCAACAGTGAAGAGAACACCTTGGAAGTCTCAAATGACTCGCTTATCGCTCTTATGAATAGACTTACTTTGTGTCGAAGTGATTATCTTTCGATCTCAAAAGAGTTGAGTATCCATATGATCCCGGAACAACGTATGCGACTCTTTGAGACTCTGGCGGAGCAAGACGAAGAGGCACAAGAAGCGTATCTGTACACGCTTTTTGATCTTGAGATGATCGATACGGCAAAAGAGTTCCTTGAAAGCATAGGTGCAGAAGACGCGATGAAGTTTAGAGCCTACCTTGCACTTAAAGAGTGCGGACATACCTTCAGCATCAACCTCTTCATCTAAAACAGAAAGAGTCCGCTCTTTCTCTTCTGTCTCAGCTAATCTTTTTTTATACATCCTACTGCTACAATGCGTTCCATCAAACTATCAGGAATATTTATGAGCGTAGAACAAGAACTATTTAAACGAAGCGGATCAAAGTGTGAACTTTGTGCCGCCACGGAAAACCTTAGTGTCTTGGAGGTCTCTCCTTCTGACGGTTCGGCTCATACGGCTGTCTTGGTCTGTACGACCTGTAAAGAGCAGATCGAGGACAAAGACAAGATGGACTCGAATCACTGGCACTGTCTCAATGACAGCATGTGGAGTGAAGAAGACGCGGTTAAGGTTATAGCCTACAGAATGCTCAAACGTATTGCCTCTGAGGGATGGCCTCAAGACCTTCTGGATATGCTTTATCTTGAAGATGACGTTAAGGCATGGGCAGAAGAGGGTGTTGCCGATGAGAACCGTGAGCCGACGCGTGACAGCAACGGTACGATACTTGAAGCGGGTGATTCTGTCACGGTCATCAAAGACCTGGTCGTCAAGGGCGCAGGCTTTACAGCGAAGCAGGGCACTACGGTCAAGAACATCCATCTGGTGCCGGGAAATCCTGAGCAGATCGAAGGACGTGTAAACGGGACGAAGATCGTTCTTCTCAGCTGTTATCTGAAGAAGCTGTAAACCATACCTAAGATTATTCATAAGACAAGCATATAGCATGTGTTTTAAGGGTTAGACCACACTCACTTTTCATAAAACTGGAAACTGTTTTTTCCCTGGAGCTTAGCTTTATACATGGCTTCATCTGCTTCTTTGATAAGGGTGCTTGCCTGTATGTTTTGGACATACAGACTTATCCCGATACTGCAATTTATGCTAAGTTCATGTTCTTTGTATTGTATGGGTTCTTTTAAAGCTTGTAGAACTCTTTGAGCAAAGATGACAGCTTCATCCCTATGTCGCAAACCCTTCAATAGAATTGTAAACTCATCTCCGCCAAAACGGCATAATGTGTCTGACTCCCGAACCAATGCGCCAATTCGACGAGATACTTCTTTGAGGACTCTGTCTCCGGCCTCATGGCCCAAAGTGTCATTTACTGTTTTGAAATCATCCAGGTCAATGAAGAGAAGCGCAAGCTCTGTTTTCGTTCTTTTACATGCGGCAATACTTTGCGTTAACCTGTCTACAAATAACATCCTGTTTGGTATATTGGTCAAGGGATCGTGATTTGCTTGAAAATACAATAACTCACTTTTTTCTTTTAAGACTTCTACATGTTCAAGATGGGTTGTAATATCTCTGGTTGACTCTATAATACCGGTTATATTCTCATTTACATCATAGATGGGCGTAGCCACCAATTCAAGATAGTGCTTTTTTCCGTTTTCATCCAAGCTCTGATGTAAAACGGATACACTTTTTTTTGTCTCTATTACTGTGTGTAAAGGGCACGGAAACTCTTTTCCTTCACAGGGCTCTTTTCTATTGTGATAGATTTCATAGCATTTGGGATTTGTCTTGTCCTCTAGTTCTGCTTTGTCCGCCTTTGCTTTTGTCTTTTCGTCCATAATACCGACTGAATGGTCAGTATTGATGACCATGATGCTCTCGGACATATTATCTATTAGGCATTTGTAGCTGTTTTGCTCTTCTTGAAGTTTTTTTATCAAAGCTACGCATTCGTTTTTGCTTAATTGTTCAAATACACTATCATCCATACTGCTGCCCCTATTAGAAATTATTATATCAATCGAGTGTAAAAAATGTATAAAATGAAATACTATGGTTTGTGTTTATTAAAGAGGATCAAAGGATTAGATACGTGTCTATTTTTAACTGTTATTTGAAATATGCTGTAAGGTATAAAAAGTCTACTTTGCACGAGGTTAGTCTTTAATCCTTATAAACTAATTTGTAACAATACATCTTAGATAATTGCAATGACGCTTACAGACCTGATATAATCTGCCATCATAATAAAAGGATCCGCCTCGTGTACAATATCATCAAAACTATCGCCAGATCTGCCGGTCCGCTCTTCATGGAAGGATACACCCATGCAAAGAGCATCAGTTATAAAAGTGTTGTGGATCTTGTCACTGACTATGATGTTAAGGTAGAATTGTACGTAAAAGAGAAGCTGTCTGCTGCTTTTCCCGAATATACTTTAGTGGGTGAAGAGACCAACGAAGGGATCATCCATCCTGACAAAGCGATCTACATCGATCCAATCGACGGTACGACCAATTTTGTCCATGGTATTCCATTCTGCGCCATCTCCATCGGTATATGGGAAGAAGGGGAACCTGTTGCCGGCGTGGTCTACAATCCGGTACTGGATGAACTTTTCTATGCCGAAAAAGGCAAGGGGGCCTATTGCAACGATGAACTGCTGCGTGTCAGCGAGGAAGAGATGCTTGAAAGATCACTGATGGCTACGGGCTTTCCCTACACGAAGATAGAGCAGGGCGAAGACTTCCGCTGGGCGATGAAGAGCATCGAAGCCATACTCCCCTACACCAGAGATATACGTCGGCTCGGCTCTGCGGCATTGGATCTTTGTAATGTGGCACGCGGAAATTTCGAAGGGTACTTTGAGATCAATCTCAAACCATGGGATGTTGCCGCAGGGATCTTGATGGTCAAGGAGGCAGGAGGCAGCGTCAGCCGCTGTGACGGCGGAGTATATACACTGGATGAGCGTATTATCGTAGCGTCAAATGGCCGTATCCAAAAGGCTGTCGTCGAAAAGATCAATTGACTTTTTCAGAGGCGTTGATCAGGAAAAGGTCTCTATTGATTAAGAAAAATCTTTCTCCAGTTTTTTCATCAGACTGATCTCTCTTTCTGATATGACTGTTGTCTTTAGGTAATCCCAAAACTCTTTGGCTGCTTCTGTGACTTCCATCCATTCGGCATCGTTTAAAATATCCTCAGGATCTTCACTGGGCTCTATATAGGAAGCAGCAAGCTTATGAAACGTATCGGCTCTGTCCGCTTCCTCTTGTGACACATTTCCCTGTTCAACAGCTTTTGTATAGCCGTCATAGAGATTTAGATTGTCAAAATAAGAGGCATTGCACTCTTCAAACGAAGAAGACCAACCTTCCTCATTCAGCCACTCGGTTTGGGAATCTTGGATCCATGACATCTTTTGCAAGGGTATACTTGAGAACTCAAAAACACACTGGATCCAATAGAGTCGCCATCTCTGTTTAAGTTCTATATCGTTGATATCTTCTTGTAGTCCTAACATCGATTGCCTTTATGATTTGTATTGCATCTTTTTACTGTCTAAACGCAGCGCAAGCACTAGCTTCCGGCCCACCACATACGCAGATATAGACCCCAGGTAGAAGTGTAGCCTACCTCAGTAAAACTGAGTTTGCCTTCTTTGTCGTAGATGAAGGTCGTGGGGAAGGCAGGAACGGAAAACTGTTCCGATAGCATTCCCTGTGAATCGTTGATGACCTTGAAGTCGAGGGAGTGTTCCTTGAGATAACTGTTTATCTTCTCATCTGAACCTGACTTGACGGCGATGGTGAGTACATCATACTCTTGCGAAAGGCTTTGTATGTTTGCTGCTTCGAGTTTGCATGTCGGGCACCATGTCGCCCAGAAGTGTATGAGCAGGGGTTTGCCTTTGTAGTCAAGGGTCGAGTAGAGTTCCTGATTTGTCAGAAAAGTGTTGATCTCAGGTAGGCTCTTATCGGCAAGGTCAGGCGAACGGAAGAAGCTGACGGCATTGGCGACGACTAGGATCAGTATCGCTGTTGAAGCGATCTCTTTGCCCCATTTTTTAAGATTCTCTTTCCATTTATTCTTCATGTGTTACCTTTTGCGATGCAGCTAGTTTGGTGCGGGTTAGCCTGACGTGTGTTCTGTTCCATAGGGTAGAACAGAATAAACTTTTTGCTTTGCAAAACCGCCACGGCTAGTTTTCCATAAACTTTTTACTAGGTAAAACCGCCACGGCTAGTTTTGAGAGTCGATGATCTCTACTTTTTCTTCTATGCGCAGAAGCTCTTCAACAAGCCCTTCGTATTCAGCTTCTTTGTCCAGAAGTTCCTGAGACAGTTTGCTTAGACCGATCTCCTGGTAACAGTCAGGGTCTGCGAGACAGTTGTTGATCTCTTCGATCTTGTTCTCCAGGGCTTCTATTTGATCAGGGAGCTTTTTAAGGGCTTCTTTCTCCTTGTAGCTGAGTTTGAAGACCTCTTTTTTAAGCTTGGGCTCCATCTCTTCTATAGCAGCTTTCTTTTGCTCCGGCGAGTTTTCCAGTTCCTCCAGGGACTTGAGTGCTTTTTCGATGTTCAGATACTCGCTGTACTCTTGGAAGCTCTCTTCGATATGGCCTTTTTCTTTGAAGATCAGGAGCTTTTTGGCGATTTTGTCCACGAAGTATCTGTCATGGCTGACGATGATGACCGCTCCGGGAAAGTGCTGAAGTTTCTCTTCAAGGATATTAATCGTCGGGATATCCAGGTCATTCGTCGGCTCATCCAGGATCATGATGTCGACATCCTTGGTAAAGAGCAGGGCAAGGGCGATACGGTTCTTCTCTCCCCCGCTGAGTACGCCGATCTTCTTCTCTAGGTATTCTCTTGGAAAAAGGAAGTTCTTCAGGTAGCCGTAGACGTGCATGTTGCTGCCTTGTACCTGAACACGGTCGCCTCCGTGCGGACAGAAGGTCTCCACGAGGTTCTTGGCATCATCAAGCATCTCTCTGTGCTGATCAAAATAGCCTATCTTGATCTCACCGCGTTCGATCTTGCCTTTTGTCGGTTCAAGCCGTCCAAGAAGAAGTTTGAGCAGAGTGGATTTTCCACTTCCGTTGGGACCGACGATAGCGATGACATCTTTTTGCAGGACGCGTAGATTAAAGTCTTTGATAAGTTCTCTGTTACCGATCGAATATGAAAGGTTTTCGACCTCGAAAAGCATCTTCTGTTTGTTGACACTCTTGTCACGCTGGAAGTTCTTCTGTTCGCGTTCGAGTTCGATCTTCATCTTTCGGATCTGTGCAGGATTAAACTTCGCGGCATCTCTCAGTTCCATGAGACGCGCTTTTCGTCCTTCGTTGCGTTTAAGTCGCGCTCTTACGCCTCTGGCATACCACTCGTTCTCGGTCTTAAGGTACTTTAGAAGGTTCTCATGCTGTTTTTGCATGGTGCGCATGATCTCGGCTTTTTGCTCAAGGTAGTTGGAGTATCCTCCGTTAAATCCGCGCAGTACACCGTTTTCGACTTCGATAGTACGTGTAGCGATGCGGTCGATGAAGTATCTATCGTGCGAGATGAAGAGCAAGGTGAACTTCTCTCTGAGGATAAGCTCTTCAAGAAACTCGACCATATAGACATCAAGGTGATTGGTAGGCTCATCAAGCAGAAGGATATCCGGTTTTAAGAGGAGGAGTCCGGCAAGTGCCACGCGGCGCTGTTCGCCTCCGCTGAGAAGATCGATGTTCTTACTCTCGTATGCCTTAAGCTGGAAATGCTCCAGTATGCGTTCTATCTTGTCATCAAGGTTCCACGCAGAGTGGTGGTCAAGGTAGGCAGAGATCTCGGAGTGCTCTTTCAGAAGCTCCTCGTTCTCGTAATCTTCCCCAAGAGCGAGAGAGAGTTCATCAAAACGAACACTGGCTTTTTTCAAAGGACCAAGGCCGTCTTCGACGGCTTCTCTGACGGTTGCGCCGACCTTGAACTTCGGTACCTGGTCAAGCATCTTGATCTCAAGACCCTGGCGGGTGATACGCTCGCCCTCATCAAAGTCAAGGGCTCCGCTGACGATCTTCATGAGCGTTGATTTCCCTGAGCCGTTTTTTCCGACGATGACGACGCGTTCACCTTCGTCAAGGTTGAAGTTTGTGTCGATCAGGATTTTCTGCGCCGAATAGTTCTTGTGTATACCGAGTAGATCGATGAGTGCCATTTATAGTCCGTAAAATTGTTTGATTTAAGGCCAGTGTGCTGATTGCCAAGCCTTAGTTTCTTGTGATGAAATTATAGCCTATTGAGCTTCAGAAGGACAGATGGTCATGTGTAAATACCAGGCCGCGATATCTTTGTCCGAGTAGGTGAACTCCTGCTGTACCTTGGGAACAGAACTGTGCAAAAGTTTAGAACGTAGGATGCCGATCAAAATAAAAGCCAATAACAAGGCAGAGAGGGCATAATACCAGTTATACATGACCCAGACACCCAGTGTGATGATATACGTCCCAAAGCTTAAAAAGCCTGAGAGCAGAAGATGAAGAAGTTTACAGCCTTTAGTTGGCGGCTGCGGTGTTTGCGTATAGATTTCCATACAGAAAGTATAGCAGATGCATATTGATTTGACGCAAGATGATATAAAAGTACAGATAAAAAAACTGGCCATCCCTGCAAGCGTTGGTTTTTTCTTTCACACGATGTACAACGTGACCGATACCTATTTCGCAGGGCTGATATCGACGCAGGCACTCTCGGCACTGACCTTGTCATTTTCGATCTTTTTTATGATGATCGCCTTTGCCGGAGG
>JBFEYG010000105.1:0-8636 GCA_041562275.1 Sulfurimonadaceae bacterium
CGGTACCTGGTACGGCGGAGAGATGAAAAAAGGTATCTTCTCCATGATGAACTACTGGTTGCCATTAGAGAAGAAGTTGGCAATGCACTGTTCTGCTAATGTCGGTAAAAAGGGTGACACCTGTCTTTTCTTCGGTCTTTCAGGAACAGGAAAGACAACCCTTTCAACCGATCCGAATCGTGCTCTTATCGGTGATGATGAGCACGGCTGGGATGAAGAAGGTGTTTTCAATTTTGAAGGCGGATGTTATGCCAAGGTCATCAATTTGGATGGCGAGTCTGAGCCTGAGATCTTCGGAGCGATTCGTAAAGATGCGCTTCTTGAAAATGTCGTGATTGACGAGAATGGAAATATTGATTATAAAGACGGTTCAAAAACGGAAAACACACGTGTCTCATACCCTATTGAACATATCGAAAATCATGTTGAAGCACTTCAGGCAGGTCACCCTCAAAATATAATCTTTCTAACAGCGGATGCTTTTGGTGTCCTTCCTCCTGTATCCAAGCTTTCTAAAGAGCAGGCAATGTACTATTTCCTTAGTGGTTATACAGCCAAAGTGGCTGGAACTGAGCGCGGTATTACTGAACCGGTTGCGACATTCTCTGCATGTTTCGGTGAAGCTTTTTTACCGCTTCACCCAACCGTATATGCAAAACTTCTTGGCGAAAAGATCGATGAACACGGTGTAAATGTCTATCTTGTAAATACAGGATGGACAGGCGGTGCCTATGGTGTCGGTAAACGTATGAGCATCAAAAACACACGTGCCTGTATAAATGCTATCCTGGACGGTTCGATCAATGATTGTGAGTTTGATACAACAAAAACTTTCCGTCTGCAAGTACCAAAAACACTAAACGGTGTTGATACATCGGTACTGAATCCGCGTAATGCATGGGTTGACAAAGAGGCCTTTGATACTACCCGTGACAAACTTGCCGAGATGTTTATTGAGAACTTTAATCGTTATAATGGCGATCACAGTGAATTTGACTACTCTGCTGCCGGCCCAAAACTAGCGTAATCGGTTTTGCAAAGCAAAAAGTTTCTTCAGTAAAGTTAGCCTAGCAACTTCTTTAGAAAACTAGCGTAAGCGGTTTGCTGGAACAAATAGTTTAGATATGCTGTTTTTATGGCATGTCTTGAAGATCTTTCGTCCAAGTCACCATAACAACTTCATACACTTCTTTAATGGTATAGATCGCATCTTTTAGAGATAAATATATAAAACATGTGCTAAAGCTTTTCAACGATCTCTTATGTGGTGTTTCTTCATTCTCAAAGAGAAGCTCCACCAACTAGAATTATAAATATTTAGCGATTCTTTTGTGATTGGTGTTTATTTCATCTGACTTAAACAATTTTTTTACATAAAATGTGATATTATAATTTTTTTTGGGGGATATACATGTTTATTAGAGTTTTAATGATTTTTTTTATGGGGGTAAGCTTTTCGGGTTGTATTGCAGAACCTGAAGTCAATGAGTTTACGCAGATACGTCAAGATATGGAAAAGCACAGAGAACGGATGTTCGCACGAAGTCAAGAAGACCTTGCAAACCGCAAGAATGGTTCTAATAGGACATACAGAGCTGTGATGGATCCGGAAGAAGAGCTTCGTTTAAAGCAGGAAGAAGAGCGCCAACGCTGGCTTGCAGTGGATATCGATGATGAAGAAGCAGAAGATTGGAAAGCCTTAAACCTCTCTCCGAAAAATGCTCTGCGCTGGAAAAAAACAGGGCTGAGTTATAACACGATCGCTGTTTTGATCAAAGAAGATGTCGCACCTTCAGAAGCCTTGGCCTTTATGAATAAGAAGTTTGATAATCATCCAAAAGCATTTGCTGCTTTTGCAGAGCCTCTATATGAGTTCAGAGATTCATGTGAAAAGATCGTAAAGTCAAAGAATAACAAGCTTCCGGTAATAAAAAAAGAGTGTGCCGAGTATGTACAGTTTACTGACTTTAACTCTATCTCCGGTTATTTGGCGGATGAGTACCAGGATAATGACCTCTCTTTGGAATATATCTCCAAGCTTAGACAACTCGACAGCCACAAGCACCATATCCAAAAATTGATCGAGCAAGAGTATCAAGAGAGTATGGTAAGAGGGGACAAGAAGACTTTTGAGCTGCTTTTTTCCATGTTAGAGACCTCACCAAGCAAAGAAGAGATGTATTTTGTCAAAAAGAACAGACTGCCTCTTAAAAACACCAACAGATATAAGTCTTATGAGTATTATGATTTCTGGGTACAAAAAGAGAAAAACGAAGAGCGAGAGCGTGTTGCAGCAGTCAAGAAACAGCAACAGCTAAAAGAGGCTAAAACAGCACGACTTCAAGCAGAGGCTTACCGCCTCAAAGCTTTGGCCTATAACAAAATGGTGGCATCGGAGTGTGGTGAAGCGATCACATCCGAACCGTCAACAGGAGAGAAGGTACACCTTGAGGGGAAAGTCCTCCATCTTATCGGCAAAAGAGGCACAAATATCTTTGCTTATGTGATCAGAAATGATAGAGATGGAAAAAATTATATTATCCGTGATCCGAATGCTTCCAAGACCTTTGACATGGGTTCACATATCTCGTGGTCTCTCATAACAGTGGGAAGGGTTGTCAGTATCTCAATAGACAGCGATGGTACCGCGTCATACAACCACTATGAAGAGGGCGACGATACGACAGAGTTTTATCCGATGCTGAAGTTCTCACAAGAGTGTAAGTATCAGACGATGAGTCTGACAGAGTAAACGTTTATAGGGTTTACGACTTTTTAGACCTTGGTCTGCTTGTAGCAGGCTCAAGTGTATTGGCCGTATAGCGCAATACGCGAAGATTATTTTTTAGTCTTGGCGCTCAAATACCACCAGAGGAATCCCACGATACTTAACAAGATGACAGGTGCCAGGTACGGGCGGTTGGCAATCACCTCATAGGCTGACTTTATTGCTTCTCCCGCCATGTATGAACCTATACCAATGAGCAATGCCCAGATTGCCGAGGCAAAAAAGTTTAAAATGGCAAACTTTTTAAGGTCATATTTCGTGATGCCGATAGCCAAAGGGATAAGGGTCTTTATCCCGTAAACATATTTTTGCAGGAATATTACCCATGAGCCGTGTTTTTTCATCAGTATGTGTGAGAGTGCTAGCTTGCGTTTGTGTTTATGCAAGTAAGCCATGACATCTTTTTTGTTATAGCGTCCCATATAGACAAGCACCATATCTCCAATGAAGTTTGCGACAAAGGCTATCAGAATAGATGTTGTCAGGTCCATATGCCCTGTGTACGAAAGTACACCTGCTCCCATTAAAGCGACAAACCCGCCTCCAAAAGAGTAGAGGAACAGCACTAGATATCCGTAAGTTTCCAAGTTTGTGAGCATATCTTCCATCAAATATCCTAAATAATCGTTTTCGCAAGTGTACACATAAAATCATTGTAGTATAATAAATCCATAAAAAACAGGACAATCCTAAGGATATAAATGACACTCTTTCAGATCATATTGATGCTTGCAGCTGCTTTCTTCGCATATCAAGTCTATATGCATATTCAAAACATTGACGAGGATGCAGAGCCTATGTTTGGCCAGGAACCGGAACAAATCGAGATCGAGCCTACTGCAGACGAACGCATAGAAGAAGCTGACCAGGCCTATATGGATGGAGATATAGATAGGGCTAAGATGCTTCTTGAAAGTACAGTGGAAAGGTTTCCCAACTTACCCGAGGCAATGAATAAACTGGCTTTTATCTTGGCTAAGCAAGGCAATGCACAGGAAGCGGAGGAACAATATAGGGCATCTTTGGCAATCGCACCCAATGATGATATGACCCATAATGCTCTGGCAACGGTACTGGTCTCACTGGATAAAGATGAGGAGGCAGAGGAGCATTATAAAAAGGCACTTGAGATAGATGATAATTATGAGGTGACATGGTTTAATTATGCAAATCTGATGCAAAAAACAGGGCAACCTGATAAGGCGAGAGAGATGTATGAGAAAGCATTGCTGATCGATCCGGATTTTGCACCGGCACGCGAAGAACTTGAGAACCTACAATGATAAAAGAGCAGAAAAGTCTGGCGGTCATTATCGATGCGGACAACTCCCAGCCGTCGATCATAGAAGGGCTTATGGCAGAGATAGCAAAATACGGTGTCGCCTCAGTCAAACGTATCTACGGTGACTGGACGGATACAAGACTGAAGGGATGGAAATCGCATCTTCTCGGACATGGTATCCAGCCTATGCAGCAGTTTGGGTATACGGTAGGAAAAAACTCAACAGATTCGGCGATGATTATTGACGCGATGGATCTTTTGTATACGGATAAACTGGATGGTTTTTGTATCGTTTCCTCCGACAGTGATTTTACACGGCTGGCATTGCGTATACGGGAGTCGGGTCTGAGTGTGTACGGATTTGGCGAGAAGAAGACACCGAAATCCTTCTTGGCCGCTTGTGATAAGTTTATCTATACGGAAAACCTGCGCAAAGAGAGTGTAAAAGCACCGGCAAGAAAACGCCCGGTCAAAAAGAGTATTAGTAAAGATGCCCCATTAGATACCACGTCCGATGCAACGCCGGATGTTACACAAGACGAATCGCTGCTCAAGATCATGAAAAATGTTGTCGAAGATACGGCAGATGATTCGGGATGGTCATATCTGACCCATATCCGCCAAACGATAGCGAACAGGCATCCGGATTTTGATCCGCGAAACTACGGCTATACAAATATGATCGATCTTATTCGCAAGCTGGATATCTTTGAGTTTAAAAAAGATGACCCTTTCTCACATGACAAGGCGATATTTATCCGTTGTAAGCGCAAGAGACATTATGAGGATAAAGCATGAGTGTAGAAGAGATATACAAGATCCTTGATGAGATATCACCCTTTGAACTGCAGGAGTCCTGGGATAATTCCGGTCTGCTTGTGGGAGACTGGAAACACGATGTCAAGCAGATCGTCTTAAGCATCGATATTGATGAGGAACTGTTGAAAAACATAGATGAGGACACATTGATCATCACACACCATCCTATTATCTTTGGAGGGCTCAAACAGCTTCAGTTCAATCAGTATCCTGCGAAACTTTTGCAGACTATGCTGCAAAAGAACATCTCCAATATAGCGATGCATACGAACTTTGATCAGACGCATCTGAATGCCTACGTTGCCACACAGGTTTTAGGATATGAGATCGGCGAGAAAGAGGGCTTTGTTGCCTACTTGGATGTGGACGAGGATTTTGATGTGTTTGCCAAAAATATTGGAAAAAAACTGGGCTTGAAGCATATCCGGTGCATAAAAAACCATGAAAAGATCAGACGTGTCGCTTTGACAACGGGTTCGGGTGCTTCTTTGATGAAGACGATCAAGGCGGATTGTTTTTTGACGGGAGATATCAAGTATCATGATGCGATGGAAGCTAAAACAATAGGATTGTCCATGATCGACATCGGACATTTTGAAAGTGAACGCTATTTTGGAGAAGTTTTAGCAAAAGATTTGGAAAATTTAGGTTTAAGCGTTATAATTTCATCATCAAAGAACCCGTTCGAATACTTAAATGTCAATTAAGTCAAAACAGAAGGGTTGTTACTCACATCCAGATAACCAAGGAAAACAATGAATAAGCACCTACAACAGCTCGTTGACCTGTCAAAAATCGATAAAGAGATCGACTCATTTGAGCCTAAGATCGAAGAGGCAAATCATAAATACGAAGCTGTGCTTGCAACAAAAGAGAGTATTGAAAAGCAAGTTTCAACTTTAGAAGAAGAGATTAAAGCCGAACAACTCAAAAAACAGAAGAATGAGCTTCACCTTGCAGAGCTTACGGCCAAGTTGAGCGAAAATGCAAAGAAAAGTGCTGAGATCAAAACAGAACGTGAGATGAAATCACTTCAGCTTGAAGAAGAGATCGCCAAAGAGCAGGTCAACTTTGCAAACGAAGAGATCGCACGCCTTGAAAAAGTCATCGAGACTAAACAAGAACTGATCGAAGCACAGGCTTCTGCGATAAAAGAAGCAGAAGAAAAAACTCTCAAGGTCAAAGAAGAAGTCGATGCGGTACTTGAAGAGATCAATGCCGAGCGTCAAAAAGTCTTTGTCCAAAAAGACAAGCTTATCTCTGCGATGAACCAAAAAGGTCTTTCTTTCTACCAAAAGATCCGTCGCTGGGCAAAAAACACGACAGCTGTACCGGTTAAAAACCAGGCATGTTACGGCTGTTTCCTGACGATCAACGACAAGACATACTCAGATGTTATCAAGGGTGAAGAGATCACAACATGTCCTCACTGCGGGCGTATCCTTTACATCGACAACGACGAAGAACAAACAGCATAGACAAACACATCACCCGCTTGGGTGGTGAACATTAACACGCGAGGGAGTACCCTTGAGACACGCTTTCTTTTATATCTACTACACTTTATCCGTTTTAGTTTATATCTTAGCCTTACCGGTAGTCTTGTATTTTTCATTCAAGTCTAAATACAAGCAGTCACTGCCTGCACGTTTTTTCTTGCAGCGCACGCCGCCTTTCAAAGAAGAAGGGATCTGGTTTCATGCCTGCAGTCTTGGTGAAGCCAAGGCTTTGGAGCCTTTTGTCGAAAAGATCACGAAGGCTCCGGTCAATATATCTGTGATCACACATACGGGCTTTTCGGCTGCCTCTTCGTATAAGAATGCATCGGTCAGGTATCTTCCTTATGAGATGTTCCTGCCTTTTTGGATAAAGAAGCAAAAACTGCTTATAGTACTTGAAGCGGAGCTTTGGTACCTGCTCTTTGCCGTGGCAAAAGCAAAGGGTATCAAGACCGTGCTCTTAAATGCCCGTATCTCAGACAGGTCGTATCCGAAGTATCTGAAGATGAAGTGGTTCTATAGCCGCCTGCTTAAACATGTGGACCTGCTCTATGTGCAAAGCGAAACGGATGCAGAACGTTTCAGATCCCTGGGGGCAAATGATCCGAAGGTCATCGGGAATATCAAGCTGGCACAGAAGATCATGGCAACGCAGACTTATGAGAAACCCTCAGGTCTGACTTTTGTCGGCGGAAGTACGCATGTAGGTGAGGAAAAAGCGATCTTGGATGCTTATGTGGCGTTCAAGAAAACATATAAAGAGAACTCGCATCTTATACTTGTCCCGCGTCATCCCGAACGTTTCGAAGCGGTTCATCAGATGATGAGTGAGTATGCAAAGGAACATGGCCTTGGGTATGTGCGTTTTTCACAGAAGCCTGATCTTGAAGCGGATATCGTGCTTGTAGACAAGATGGGTGAACTGAATAACATCTATAAGATAAGTGATGTCTGTATCCTTGGCGGAGCGTTTACACCTGTTGGCGGGCATAATCCGCTTGAGCCTGTACATTTCGGATGCAAGATCATCACCGGACATCAGATCTTTAACCAGCGAGAGCTTTTCAAGTATGTCAAAAACGTACAGTTCATACATGAAGAGGAACTTGCTGTTGCCATGATAAAAGCGATAGGTATGCCTGCATCGACGATAGAAGAGAGTGTGGACCTGGATGAGATACACGCCCTGATCCGAGAAAGTTAAAAAGAATATAAATATAATAGAATCTAAAGGATAGATATAATGGAAACAAAAGAAGATAAGGCATATAAACTATTGGCAGACCAGGAAGGCGTCTCCAACTCCAAAGCCAAAGAGCTGATCGACAAGGGTCTGGTCTATGTAGGAAATCGCAAGGTAGTGATTGCCAGAGCGAATATGCCGACAAAGACAAAGTTTCGTGTAGAACAGGTCGAGAAGATCAAAGTCATCTATGAGAACAAGGATCTAATTGTGTTAGACAAACCTGCCTTTTTAAGCTCGGAAGAGATCGAGAAGCAGTACAAGGATGCAAGGCTCCTTCACCGTCTTGACCGAGAGACAAGCGGTGTTCTTGTATTGTGCAAGGATGAAGACTTCCGCCTTAAAGCGATAGAAGAGTTCAAGCAGGACAGAGTCTACAAAGAATATGTTGCCTGGGTCGACGGTGACGTGATAGAAGAGTTCGAGATAGACAAGCCGATCTTGACTGAAAAGCAGAACAACAAGGCGAAGAGCAAGATCTCAGCCTCCAAGGGAAAACCGGCAAGAACAGAAGTCTTTCCGATGATGTGTGTCAACCATAAGTCCAAGGTCAAGCTGGTGATCCATCAGGGACGTACACACCAGATCCGTGTTCATCTCAGAAGCGAAAACCTGCCGATCATGGGTGACGAACTCTACGGTGGAAGAAAAGCCAAGCGTATGATGCTGCATGCACATAAGATGAGACTTCTTGGTATGGAGTTTACCTCACCTGAACCTAAAGAGTTCAGACACATAGGCGGAGGCGAGTAGGCATTTACTGTGCTACAGTAGACGTCTATAAAGTAGCACTAAAGTAAGGTTTTACTATAATCCAAAACCAATAATAAGGGTCTGCAAAACTGAGCAGAGCAGTTCCGCATATGCGCAAAGCTGCTTTGGCGAAGCAGAGACCTCATAAGTGAATCCTTTTGGCGATTTGCTGAAAAACAATTTTTGTATACTCAAGATAGGAAGACAACATGTTCGATACCCTTACCAGTTCATTTACATCCGCGATTAAGA
>JBFEYG010000106.1:0-8536 GCA_041562275.1 Sulfurimonadaceae bacterium
CGGAGCAAAGACCATATCATCACAGACAGCGATATTTCCGATCTCTTTTTTGATGACGTTGTTGATCGCTTTGACCTCTTCGACTTCATCGGCTACACCCTCATCAGACTTGAGTACGATGTAGGCGAAGATACCTTCACCTTTGATCTCGTGCGGTTTTCCGACAACAGCGACTTCGGCCACATTGGCATGCTTTTTGATCGCCGCTTCGACTTCAGCGGTGCCCATTCTATGCCCCGAGACATTGATGACATCATCAGTACGGCCGGTGATAGTGATATATCCGTCTTCATCGTAGTTCGCACCGTCACCCGTGAAGTAGACCGGCTTGCCGTCTTTCTGGACATCACCGAAGTAGGATTTTTTAAAACGTTCAGCATCTCCCCATACATTACGGATCATGGACGGCCATGGTTTAGTGATACACATGTAACCGCTTTCGCCTTTGCCTACCTTTTCACCTGTCTCAGGGTCGAGGACCTCTCCGATGATTCCCGGAAGAGGAAGGGTCGCACAGGCCGGTTTGATCGGTGTCGCACCCGGAAGCGGAGATACGATATGTCCGCCTGTCTCTGTTTGCCAGTAGGTGTCGACGATCGCACATTTTGAACTTCCTACTTCTTCGTAGTACCATTTCCACGCCGGCGGATCGATAGGCTCACCGACCGTTCCGAGGACTTTCAGCGATGAGATGTCGTATTTTGCCGGCTCGTCTTCACCTGTCTTATGCAGGACACGGATCGCTGTCGGCGCAGTATAAAACTGGTTGATCTTGTGTTTTTCGACCATCTGCCAAGGTCTTCCGGCATCCGGGAATGTGATGACACCTTCAAACATTACCGTTGTCGCACCCATTGCAAGAGGACCGTAGACGATATAGGTATGCCCTGTGATCCAGCCGACATCAGCAGTACACCAGTAGGTATCATTCTCTTTGACATCAAAGACCCACTCCATCGTCATCTGTGCCCATAGGATATATCCCGCGCAGTTGTGCTGAACACCTTTTGGTTTACCGGTTGAGCCTGAGGTATAAAGCAGGAAAAGCGGGTCTTCGCTCTGCATCTGTTCTGCTTCACAGTGGTGTGACTTGTTCTTGATCAACTCGTTGTAAGAGTAGTCGCGTCCGGCCACCCAGGTCACGTCTTCGTTGTTACGTTCGACAACGAGGACCTTTTCAACCGGAGTCTTTCCGGAAAGTGCCTCATCCACAACAGGTTTAAGCATGTACGGCTTAGTCTTTCTGTAGGCACCGTCAGCCGTGATAACGACTTTTGCCTGAGCATCTTCGATCCTGTCTTTGATCGCTTCGGCAGAGAAACCGCCAAATACGATGGAGTGGATCGCACCGATCCTTGCACACGCGAGCATCGCATAAGCCGCTTCAGGTATCATCGGCATATAGATGACGACACGGTCACCTTTTTTGACGCCGAAGTCCTCTTTCAGAAGGTTTGCAAATCGGTTTACATTGTGGTGAAGTTCAAGGTAGGTGATCGTCTGCGTGTCGCCTCTGTCACCTTCAAAGATAATGGCTGCTTTGTTTTTACGTGTGTCCAGGTGACGGTCGATACACTGCTCGGATACATTCAGTTCTCCGCCATCAAACCATGAGTAGAAAGGTGCATTGGACTCGTCGAGTACCTTTGTGAAAGGCTTGCTCCAAGAGATCTTCTCCTTGGCATAATCCCCCCAAAAACCTTCGTAGTCATCTTCGGCTTTTTTCGTTAGAGCATGATACTCGTCCATATTTTTAATGCGCGCAGTCTTGGAAAACTCTGCGTTAGGTTGAAATACTGGTTTGCTTGTCGTTTCACTCATTGTGACTCCTTGTATGTAATGTAAGTTCCGCGCAAAAGAGAGAGACTCTCCTGTGCGGAACTTACATTGATCACGGTTTTAATTTCAGGTATATCATCGCTGTCATGATGGCATCATTGACGGCATTGTGCTGTCCCATGTTGGGTACATCTAAATCGCGTATGATTGTATCAAAGCGTAAATCTATGTTTCCTTGCGGAATCAAATTGATTTTTTTATCAAAATACAGTGAAGAAACTTCGATCTGTCTGTTGGGCAGGGTGATCCCAAGCCATGGCTTGATGTATTTGTTTATCATGGCAACATCAAACTCCAGATAATAGCCTATCAGTGCTCTTGAACCGATGAATCTTAAAAATGATTCGATGGCCTTTTGGGGCTGCTTCGCGTCTTGAAGATCACAAGGCCGTATGTTGTGTATGGTGATGCTCTTATCTGATATGGCCTGTGAGGGCTTCAGAAATATCTCAAAGGTCTTGGAGGTAAGGATAACGTTGTTTTTGAGGATAACGGCACCGATCGAGAGTATTTCGTCTTTTTTAGGATCAAGCCCTGTTGTCTCGGTGTCAAATACGACCATCTCTTCACCTTCATATTTGTCAAACAAGAAGGCATATTTTTCATCTTTGAGACGGGAACGGTTGAGCTTTTGTTTGAGTGTATCGAACATCTAGAGCACCATGTTGAGATGAAAATGATAGGTCAAAAACTTTTTCAAGGTATTGACGACTTTAAAACTGTCTTTGAGCAGATCACGTTCAAGCTTTTCAAGCTTTGAGGGATCGATGAAGTTCGCATTCTCGAAATCATCCGGATGCAAGAGCATGGCTTTCAGACGGATCCCCAGAAGTGTGTCATAGGCTTCGATAAGTTCTGTTGCAAATTTTTTGTCAAAAAGGCCTCTGTTGTTAAGCTCTTTGATACGCAAGATCGTATTGGTCTGGGTGATGTTGTTCTCCAGAGCAAGGATCCGGATGCCGTGCACGATAGCAAATATCCCGCCTTTTTTCAGATCGATCTGATTTTGATGGGCATCTTTTTCAAGAATGAAACCGGAGAAGAGACTCAGTGGCGTCTCAAAGCTGAGTGCTGATTTCGCAAGGTGGGCGAGGATGTCATCGCGGTTTGTAAAACGCTGATGCAGATAGGTGTTTAAGGTCTGCAGGAGTGTTTCATCTCCGCAGATAAAGTGCGCATCTAAGAAGATGGAAAGCTCTTGGAGAGACTCCTCGCTGAAGGTATGCGACCAGATTTCGATCTGTTCTTTAAAAGCAGAGACATTTTTGCACCAGTGCGGATTATTGACCATGATATTTCCGGGACATTCCGGAAAACCCAGCGACAGAAGATGCCGGCTGAAGGCCTGCATATAGGGCGCAAATTGTGCTGGATCCGTCCCATCCTCAATGATAAGGGCATTGTCCTGATCGGAACGCAGTATCTGCTCCTGACGGCCCTCCGAACCCATCACGATCAAAGCGGCTTTGTCTCTGAGCTCTTTGGGAACACTGAGCTGATACACCTTCTCATAGACCTTGGCATTGAGCTCACTGACCAGTTTGGAAATGTAGCGGACTTTGACACCTTTTGAGTGAAGGGACTCCACCAGGTATCGCTGGTTCTTTTGTATCTTTGCCAGCTCGTCGATGTTGTCCGCCTTATCGACCTGTACGGCGATGAGATGGGAATGGTTGGCAAAGTGGCTTAAGAGATCGAGTTGTTCGAGTATACCGATGACCTTTCCCTCTTTTGTCACCGCGAGCCGTTTGATCCCGTGTTTGATAAACATCAGCAGAGCATTAAACAAGAAGTCGTTTTTGTCAATGCAGACAAGAGGAAAGGTAGCTACTGCCCCTGTCTCGGTGCTAAGTGTGCGCTCGGGTATGAGTATTTTTTTACGCAGGTCAGCATCGGTGATGATACCCAAGGCCTCGTTTGCTTTGACGATGATGGCGGTGGTCTTAAGCACCTCCATCTTGATCAATGCTTCTCGTAGAGCTTCCGTCTCTTCTACCACGCAGGCCTTGTGCATGAAGATATTACTGACGCGTGTCATAATAAACGATGTCAGCTCATTTTGCTGACGGTGCTCTTTGAGGGACTGATGTTTTTCGATAAAGTCTTTCATGAAGTAGGTGCGGAAGTTTTCATGGTCTTGTATGAGGTTTAAGAAAGTCTCTTTTGGGAGTAGATAGCAGATAAGATCTTCTTGAACCACAAACTTCGATTCGACACGGTTATAGATAAGGGCATTGGCATCAAAGCTGTCACCCTGATTATAGACATTATGGAGTTCATCTTCAACAAATTCGTTCACACACCCTTTGATGATGATGTAAAGGTGCTCACTTCCGATAACAGGAGAGATAAGCACAGTCTCTTTCGGGTAATAGGCGATGTCCATCTCAGCACTCAAGCCTGAGATGACACCCTTGCTTAAAAGATCAAAAGGATGAATGGATGCGAGCAGTTGTTGTTGATCGTAAATACTCATACACTTTTCTCCTTTTTTTTCTTTTTTTATACAGCGGTGGCAGACTAGTGGTCTACTGCACCTTCAGCACCGATACCTGTCTGAGAGCGTACGAATTGCGCCTCATAGGCTTCGATCTCTTGTGCTGCATTATCGCTTTTATCCGTGATAGAGAAGAACCAGATACCGATAAAGGATACTGCTACAGAGAACAGAGCCGGATACTTGTACGGAAAGATCGCTTCTTCGTTGCCTAAGATCTGAACCCATACAATCGGACCAAGGATAACCAGCATAACCGCCGTAGCAAGGCCTAATGACCCGCCGATAACCGCACCGCGTGTCGTAAGTTTTTTCCAGTACATCGACAGGAAAAGAATAGGGAAGTTTGCCGAAGCCGCAATAGCGAAGGCAAGACCGACCACGAAGGCGATGTTCTGTTTCTCAAAGGCGATACCCATGATGATCGCTACGATACCAAGGGCGACGGTCGCGTATTTGGAGACTTTCATCTCGGCCATACCGTCTGCTTTTCCTTTTTTGATAACCGAAGCGTAAAGGTCATGCGAGATCGCCGAAGCACCTGCAAGTGTAAGACCCGAGACAACCGCGAGAATAGTAGCAAAGGCGACTGCCGAGATAAATCCAAGGAAGAAATCTCCACCCACTGCATGTGAAAGGTGGATCGCTGCCATATTGTTACCGCCGAGGATAGGTGAACCGCCTTCGATCGCCTGCTTGGCAAGGTCAAGATAGGCAGGGTTTTTAAAGACCATGACGATCGCACCGAAACCGATGATAAAAGTCAGGATATAAAAATACCCGATAAAACCTGTTGCATAGAAGACGGACTTGCGCGCCTCTTTTGCATCGCCTACGGTAAAGAACCTCATAAGGATATGCGGAAGACCTGCCGTACCGAACATCAGTGCCACGGCAAGGGAGATAGCAGAGACAGGGTCACTGACAAGACCGCCCGGACTCATGATCTCGATTCCTTTCATCTCTGTCGCCGTAGCAAAGAGTGAACCGAAGCTGAAGTCATAATGCGCCATAACGGCAATAGCCATAAAGGTCGCACCCGAAAGGAGCAGGAAGGCTTTGATGATCTGTACCCATGTCGTCGCCAGCATACCGCCGAAAGTCACGTACAAGATCATAAGGACACCGACCAGGATGACCGCTACTTCATACTGAAGACCGAACAGAAGTTGGATGAGTTTACCCGAACCGACCATCTGCGCGATCAGATACAAGATGACCGTAGCGATAGAACCCGAAGCTGCAAGCGAACGAATAGGCGTCTGACGCAGACGGTATGAAGCAACATCGGCGAAGGTGTATTTACCCAGGTTGCGAAGCTGTTCAGCGACTAGGAACAAGATGATAGGCCAACCGACCAAAAAACCGATCGAGTAGATAAGACCGTCGTACCCCTTTAGGTAGACCAGACCCGAGATACCCAAAAACGAAGCTGCAGACATGTAGTCTCCCGCAATCGCCATACCATTTTGAAAACCGGTGATACCGCCGCCGGCAGTATAGAAATCTTTGGCAGTCTTAGTACGTTTTGCAGCCCAGTAGGTGATACCCAAAGTACCCCCGACAAACAGCAAGAACATAACGATAGCCGACATGTTCAGCGCCTGTTTCTCGACTTCGCCTTCTATGGCACCTGAAGCAAACAGCATTACTGCGGAGAGACTTAAAAAAAGAAGTATACTTTTCAACATTATTCATGCTCCTTTGCAGCTTTTTTTATCTTTGCGGTCAGATCGTCAAACTCGCTATTGGCGCGTCTGACATAGATGCCCGTCAGGATAAATGCGAAGACGATGATAAGGACGCCTACAGGAATACCCACTGTCGTAACACTGTCTGAACTCAGCGGTGTTCCCAAGGCTGATGGATTAAATGCAATCGTTAGAATAAAAGCAAAATAGACAACTAGCATTGCGATGGTCAATGTCCATGCAAATCTAGAACGTTTAGAGACCAACTCTTGAAAGTTGGGATCATTCTTAATAGCTTCGACGTGTTCTTTTTTCATAAATACTCCCTTTTGTATATTCAGTGACACAATAGTACCACATGTTAAAAGTTATAGTTGGCGATTAGGCGGTACTCATCCCAACCCGTGTCACCAGATGCACCTTCAGCAAATTTTCTAGGGAAGTCCCCGCGAAAACGCAGTTGAAGATTTTTAACCGCTGCCGGGTAATACTGGATATCAAAACCAGGTTCATACGCCGTACGTTTTACCCCGTAACCGCTATTCTCATCCATATCAAATGAACTGTAATAGGCAGAGGTTGAAAGATTCACACCTTGATCTTTAAAAGAGTAGGCTGCCGCGACTTTGGTCGCTTTTGTCCCTGCCAGGAATTGGTGGCGTGAGACCATACCCTGTGTAAATGCCGGCATACCACCAAACTGTGTGATAATAGCATTTTTATAGGATGCGTCTGCTACATCATTTTTGCTTGTCTCAGAGTAAGCGAGGTAAGCACTGAAACCTTTATAGTTGGCACCGAACTTGGCTGCCCAGTATAATGAATCGACATCACCATCTCCGCCTAAAGTTGAGTATTGCATATAGTCATCACCGACGCTGTCCTGTTTGATCGCCTGAAGTGCAAAAAACGGCTTGACAGTTTCATTAAACAAGCAGTTCCAACTCACAGTTGCGTCTGCATAGAGCGTGTTGTACAGGTCCCATGCATAGTCATTGGAAAGTTTGGCATTGAAGTTCTTGGCTTTATAGCTTATCAAGGTATTCGTGACACCGTTTGTGTTCTTACCGACAGCGGCATCTCCCAGGTTGGTATATTTGCCCGTCCCGATATTCCCATTAATCGGATAACCTGAAGTTGCAGCCAACATGCCTCCATTATAGATATTACTAAAAGTTCCATAGGCAATTCGTGTCACCTGTGCGATTTGAATGTTAACATTCTCTATATCGCTATTGGTAAACGTGTAGGCTTCAAATGTGTTAGGCAGCGAACGTGCATCATCGCTTCCCATCATCGGAGTGTCATAACGTTGGAACCCAAGTTTGGCGTTTGTATTAGAACCAAATTGGCTAAAGTCGTAATTGATATAGGCTTCACCCAAGATCGAATAGCTCTCCAGACCCGTTCCTAAAAGAGAAGGGTCACTGACACCGTGTTGCTGCAGACTGATCTTGTTGGCAGTATAAAATGATGCAGCAAGACTCAAACCTTCGTAGGTCGCTGTCTCATACTTAAGATTGCCCCCTATGCTAAAAGAGTCACGATGCGTACTCGCTCCTGAACTTCCCTGATACTCTCTATCAACATAGAACATACGGATCTGACCGCTTGTCTTTCCTTCACTGAACATACTGCTTAAATCTTCAGCAGCATACACATTGGATATAGTCATAATAGATGCTATACTTACTCCCAGTGTTTTTTTCATTTCTCTTACCCTTAATTGGGGTATCGCCAAATACCCGGATTGTTTAGTCACATTACAATCATAAGATGAGAACGTAGCACAAACGTAGCAAATGGAAGAAACATCCACTTTCTCTAACCAAGCACAAGAATCTGTTTTATTGTTGGGTATATCCGTAACATCATTAGTCTGAAGCAATATAAGAAATACTGAATACAGAGTTCTAGAAAAATGTTACTTAGAGGGGATGTCGATCATATAACCTTGTGAGCGGATATTCTGTATAAAGTCTTCTTTCAGGCTCTTCTTTAAACGGCTGACCTCTGCTCTTATGGTCGCATTATCAACAATGGTGTCATCCCATACATAGATTTGAAACTGTTCAAAGTCGACGATGCGTCCCCGGTTTCGCGCAAGCAGGTCGATGATCTGCGACTGCCGTTTGCTAAGGGTATGGGGCTCACCCATAAAAAGAAGCTGATTGTGTTCCTGGTCGTAACTGTAGTGCGCACTCAGACGAAGGTGTACCCGTGGGACCTCGGTTGAGACTTTGATCTTATCGATGCGCAAGGAGAGCTCTTTGAGGTGAAAGGGCTTTTTAAGATAGTCATAACAGCCCAGGTCATAAGCGCGGGAGATATCTTCGATGTCTACCAGCGCACTTATATAGATGGTCGGTGTATGGACCTTGGATGCATGCAGACGCTCAAGAAGTGTCAAACCGTCGATATTGGGAACATTGATGTCCAAAAGAAGAAGATCAAAGCTTTGATCTTGCAAGATCTGCATCGCAGCAGCGCCGTCAAGAGCAGTGATGAC
>JBFEYG010000107.1:0-8516 GCA_041562275.1 Sulfurimonadaceae bacterium
CAGTATTGTTGGGATAGATACCGATAGCCGAAGTGGAGATAAAGTGTCTTACATTACTCTGGTTTACCGCTTCTACGAGTTGACGTGTCGTGTCGATCCGGCTGCGGACAAGGGTCTCTTTGTAGGGATCACTCCATCGCTTTATAATGGGTGCACCGGCCAGGTTGATGACCACATCGACATCTTTGAGTTTGCTCAAAAGAGTCGTGTGATCGTCATGACGATCGAGAAGAACAGCGTCATTAAAACGCTCTTGCAGAGCTGTTCCGACAAACCCGCTTGCTCCATTAAGTGCGATCTTCATAATCCTTCTCCCTTGTTTGTTGTGTCTCTCTTTGGCGCTTAGGCAAAGACAGGCTCAAGCTCCCAGCCTTATGTATGTAAAGACTCCCGCTTTTATAGTGATCATAGATAACTGGCGAGAAGCTTTCCTAAGCGGTCGCTGTCTATCGGTTTGGATAAATGATCGTTCATGCCCAATCGTAAATATTCATCCACATCTTCTTTCATGACATTGGCTGTTAACGCGATGATAGGGATCTGCTGATTCGGTTCGCCGGATTGACGGATGAGCTGGGTTGCTTCGATCCCGTTCGTACGGGGCATGTTGATATCCATCAGGATAAGGTCATAATCCTGATCTCTCTTGAATGCTTCAAAGGCTTCCTGCCCATCTTCGACTATCGTATAGGTGAGTTTGAGCTCATCAAGAAGTATGGAGATAAGCATCTGGTTTGTCTTGTTGTCTTCTGCGACAAGCAGATGCCCCTGAAGTGCAGGTGTCTCGTTGAGACTGTTCTGCTCCTCTTGGGTGCTGACTTCGGGCGCTAAAAGTGAGAAAGAAAACCTACTGCCTTCGCCGAGCCTGCTCTCTACTTGGATCTCTCCTCCAAGGAGTTCGATGAGTTTTTTGGAGATACTCAGTCCCAGTCCCGTTCCGCCATAATTTCTTGTCGTGGATATTTCGGCTTGCTCAAAGGGATTAAAAATACGCTGCTGGGCTTCTTCTGAGATACCTATACCCTCATCTTGGATTGACATATGGATGATCTCGCCTTCTCTGTGCAGTGTTATGGTGACAGCAGAGTCTTGAGGTGAGAACTTGATGGCATTGGAGATGAGGTTTGAGAGTACCTGTTTCAAGCGCAGAGGATCGGTATGGACATGCGTTGAAAGTGCTGAGGGATATTCAAAGTTCAGGCGGATGTTATTGGTATCTGCGATGGACCTAAAAAAACTCAAGAGTTCATGCAGATCTTGCTCGAGGTTGAAGTCGATCGTCTCGATCTGCATATTTCCGCCTTCTATCTTGCTCAGATCAAGGATATCATTGATAACGACTAAAAGCGATTTTGAGGAGTTCTGGATGATATCGAGGTAGTCTATCTTTTTCGGATCTGTCTCCTGCCTTTGCAGAAGTTCGATAAATCCCATTATCCCGTTAAGGGGTGTGCGGATCTCATGACTCATATTGGCAAGAAACCGGCTCTTTGACCTGTTGGCGCTCTCAGCATCTTCTTTTGCCTTTATAAGGTTTTGCTGGACCAGTTTAAGTTCGGTTATATCCTGGACAGTACCCTGCGTCAATGCGGCCTCCCCATTGTCTGAGTAGAGTGTCTCTCCGCGCTCGATGACATGCTTGATACGGCCGTCTTTCATCAAGAGACGATGTTCGATGTTATAGGTACTTTTATTTTCCAAAGCGTTGCTGAAGGACGTCTGGACTTTTTCGACATCATCGGGATGGATACTGTTCAAGAACCCCTCATAAGAAGGGCTGAATGTGAGCGGATCGAGCTCAAAGATGCTGTAGATCTGGTCTGACCATAAGAGATCACCTGTATTGTGATCAAGTGACCAGCTTCCTATATTGGCAATACGCTGGGCTTCGTTGAGTCTGTTTTGGCTCGATTGGAGGTCTTCGGCAATACGCTTGCTTTGTGAGATATCCTTGGCGACACCGATATAGCCTGTGATCTCATCTTCGTTGTTTCGCAGTGCTGTGACAGTGAGCAGGACAGGTTTATGCAGCCCCTCTTTGGTGATATAAGTCCACTCATGCTCGTTTGCAAGACCCAGGTCCGTCTTGGCGACGAAGACTTCAAATCCAGGCTTTACAGGACGGTTTAATTGTACAGAAAGGATCTCGGCTCTTTCAACGACTTCTGAACCAAGATGGAAAACCGCCGGCGTTGAAATCCCTACGAGCTCTTCAGCGCTGTATCCCAGGAATCTCTCGGCAGCCTTATTGAACTTCGTAATTATACCGCCGGTGTCAGTTGCGATGAGAAGGTAGTCAACATTGTCAAAGATGGTATTTGTCAAAACCTCTGTGTTCTCTTGCACGGACAGGACCTTGTAATCTATTTTGTTGTGTAAAGTTTACAAGCAGTAGGCTTGAATGGAAATAAAAGATCTCCACTAGTCGATGAGCGTAGTATTAGCGCTGAGTACTGTCACTACGGCCATCCGTGTTCATGCAAAGATATTCTATTGGTATGCACATCGCAAAGCTCTGGATGCGTACCATTTCCTTTGTAAAAAAAAACGGTATCAATCAAGCCAAAAGGCAAAAGAAACATTGAAGTTTATATATAATAGTATCTTATTTACAGGAAACAGGAAGCAGATAAAGGGGTCATCATGTCAGATATCAGTCGAAGAGAGTTTCTGAAAAAAAGTGCAGGTCTGAGTGCAGCTGCGGCAACAACACTGACTTTTCCCGCTATTTTGCATGCTAAAAACAAGTATCCGACCATAAAGGTATTGGGTACACATGTGACTCTTCAAGAAGAGATACGGCGAAAGGCACAAAAAGACCTGGGCATTAATATAGAGTTCTTCCCGGGGGGAAGTGCAGAAGTGATGCTCAAAGCCAGTCTGAATCCCAGTTCTTTTGATATTTATGAGCAATGGTCCAATAGTATCCGCCCTTTGTGGGAGGCAGATGCCATTCAGGCGATCGATATCAAAAAGCTCACCTATTGGGATGAGATAAATACGTTGTCGAAAACAGGAAAGATATCACCTGATGCCAAGGTCGGTGCAGGGGATGCCCCAAACAAGATACTCTTTATCCAAGAAGACGGTTCCTTGGGTCCCAATCCGACAGAGCAGATAAGTTTTATGCCGTATCTGCATAATGTAGACTCTTTTGGCTATAACAGTGCTGTTATTGCGGAAGGGATCCCTTATGAGACAGAAAGCTGGGCCTGGCTGCTTGATGATAAAAATCACGGGCGCGTTGCCTTGGTCAACGAACCGACTATCGGGATCTTTGATGCTGCATTGGCAGTCGAGGCAAAGGGGTTGATGAGGTTCAAGGATATAGGCAATATGAGCCGTGCAGAGATCGACAAACTTTTTGAGATCCTCATCGACTATAAGAAAAAAGGCCATTTTAGAGGGGTCTGGTCATCTGTTCCTCATTCCATCGAGTTGATGGCCAACAATGAGGTGGACATAGAAAGCATGTTCTCTCCGGCAGTATCGACCTTAAACGGAAGAGGCATTCCTTGTCTTTATGCCGCACCAAAAGAAGGGTACAGGGCATGGCATGGTGTGCAGTGTCTATCAAGTGCTTCCGAGGGGGAACGCAAAGATGCAGCGTATCAATACATGAACTGGTGGCTCTCCGGTTGGGCCGGAGCCTTTATCGCACGTCAGGGGTATTATATATCAAACCCTCAGCGTTCGCGCAAACAGATGAGTGAACAGGAGTGGAACTACTGGTATATGGGAAAAGCTGCAGAAGTAGACCTTAGAGGTACAGACGGAAAAATCTCCGTTAAAAAAGGGGAGATACGCAGAGGCGGCTCTTATCTGCGCAGACACGAGAATATCGCTGTTTGGAATACGGTCATGCCTAACTATGATTATAGTCTTAACAAATGGAATGAGTTTGTTTTAACACGATGAGAAGGGTAATATAGTGTTATTTAGGCATTTTAAATTAAGAAAAAAGATCTATTTCTTATCTCTGCTCTCTGCGATCTTTCTGATCTTTATCGTATGGACCGGCTATAGCACATTGTCACAATTGTCTCAAAGCTTTCAAGACTTTAGAAAGACAAGTGAGTTTGCAAATAAAAACATCAACTTGGCCAAAGAAGTCGAAATGCTTAAGGGAAGTGTGCAAAAATTCACCTACACCGGACTGGAAAGCTCATTGGCAGATGCCAATAAACTTTATAAAAAGATAAAGACCTACCTTGATGAAACCAAAGTCCTTGATGATCTTCCTGCGGCAAAAAGTTTTGCCTTGATCAAAACGCATCTTGAAAAATACTTTACTACATTTCAAGAACTTGAAAAGCAGATCAACACACAAAAAAATCTCAAGGCGCAGCAAAAAAGGTTGATAGAAGAGATAGGCATTAACCTCGATACGTATAGTTCAGGTCATACCAATGAAAAGATCATCATGATAAATCTGCTTGCAGATAATTTGCATGATGTGGATAAGACGACTCTGTATTATGCTGATTCTCTTGAGAACAAGTACATAAAACAGATCAAGGATCACCTTAAATCCTTAAATACAAGGGTCAAGGATATTATCGAAACAGAAAAACGTGGGGATAAGCGATCTCAGCTGGTCATGATAGAACAGCAGATCGATCAGTTTACGAAGGTCACTACCGCAGAGATACAGCATATACGAAGCTATCTTTTTCTCGTTAATGTCGTGATGGCAGCTGAGTCTTATGAAGTCCTGTATCAAGCAAATCTGATCAATGAAGCTTCGCAAAAGACACTTGAGAACATTGATGATGAGTTTAATGATCAGATAGCCAAGGCAATCAAGACGTTAAGTTTAACAGGTTCGATATCGCTTGTTTTCATGCTGTTTATCGCTATTCTTGTTGCGCGAAGTATTATACGGCCGATCGGCCTTTTAACGGAGTCTTTTGACGAGCTTTCAAAGGGGAACAGGGATGCGGTCATTCCTGTATATGATGTCGATGACGAAGTGGGAGCTTTGACAAAAGCGGCTTCGTCTTTTAGAGATCAGAACAAAGAGATACACAACCTGCTTGAGCAGACCAAAGAGCTGAGTGAAAACCTCATAGAAGCAAATCGGAAGGCCGAGAGTGCCAATCAAGCCAAGTCATCTTTCCTGGCCAGTATGAGTCATGAAATACGCACACCGTTAAATGCGATTATCGGATTTATCAACTTGTTGGCAAAAGACGAGACAGACCCTAAAAAGTTGGAATACCTTACTACGGTACAACATTCATCGAGCTCTTTACTGGGCGTGATAAACGATATATTGGATATCAGCAAGATCGAAGACGGAAAATTGGATATCGAGGCTATTGATTTCGACGTGTATGAGCAGATAAATGAGTTGAAAATGTTTTTTCAGTCCATAGCCGAATCAAAAGATATTAGATTGAACTTGAACATTGACAGCAGTGTGCCGCAATATTTGAGGAGTGACCTCTTACGGCTCAAACAGGTGATCTCAAACCTGATCTCCAATGCCATAAAGTTCTCACCGGAAGACTCTGAGGTCAATATTGATCTGGAGTATAAAGGTTCACAACTCTTTATCTCTGTCACTGATGCCGGTATAGGTATCGCAGAGGAGGCAACAAAACGTATCTTTAATCCTTTTGAGCAGGCTGAGTCATCTACTACGCGAAGTTTTGGCGGGACAGGTCTGGGCTTGGCAATCTCGAAAAAACTTGTGGAACTGCTTGGAGGAGAGATCACAGTCAGGAGTGAACTTGGCAAGGGAAGTGTCTTTTCATTTTATATTGATGCACCGGAGGCTAAAGAAAGCGTCGAGGATGTCATAGAAGACAAAGAATACAAGTTTGAAGGCAAGGTACTTGTTGCAGAAGACAATAAGACAAATCAGATGTTGATCAAAATTCTGCTTGATGACATGGGCCTAAACTATAAAGTTGTAGACGATGGCGAAGAAGCCGTGCAAGCTTTTTTAGATGAAGAGTTTGATCTCATCTTGATGGATATCAACATGCCAAATATGGATGGATTAGAAGCTACAAAACAGATTCGCAAGGCAAATAAGGACAATCATACGATCCCTATTGTCGCCTTGACGGCCAATGCGATGAAAGAGGATGTGAAAAAATATCACAAAGCCGGGATGAATAGCCATGTCTCAAAACCTATCAATAACACGCTGCTGGCAAAAGAGCTCTCAAGATTTTTGAAAGAAACAGTTTAAGCGTACCGCGAACGCAGCTTGGGAAAATATTAATCAAAACGACTTGAAAGATGTCTTTAAAAGCATAAAAAGAGAATTGGATATGATGCATGTCGTTTAATGCAAATACAGATAGTATCTAAGACAGTGAAAAAAGAGATAATATGAATATTAATGGAATGAAGATCTTGTCAGTCGATGATAATGCTGCTGACTTGGGGATTATAGAAAACTATACAAAGTCATTATCTTTGCAGGTTGAAAGCTTTGAAGACCCAAAGAAAGCACTTCTTTCATCGGAGCATACAGCGTATGATCTGGTCGTTGTTGATTATAGGATGGGTGAATATAACGGACTGGAGTTCATAAAAGAATTTAGGCATAAAAACAGTGATATACCTATCATAATGCTTACGCAAGCCGAAGAGGATGTGAGTATACAGGAAAAAGCATTGCGGCTGGGTGCGCATGACGTTTTAAGCAAACCTGTAAATGCGGTACTTTTTCAAGCGAGAGTCTTCAATGCACTTAAACTTACAAAAGCCCAGTTGCTTTTAAATGATGCGACGCTGTTACTGGAAGAAGAAGTCCGAAATGCGACCATGACATTCAAAGAGAGTGAGCAGGAGGCCTTGCAGTTCTTAGGTGTAAGCGCTCAATACAAAGAGCATAAGGCAGGCGTACACACCAAGAGAGTCGCTCACTACAGTAAAATCCTGGCGAAAGCCACAGGCTTGAGTGAGAAGATCCAGGATATCGTTTTTTATGCCTCCCACTTCTATGACTTGGGAAAAGTGGGCATAGCGGATGAGATACTGCTTAAACCGGGAAAACTGGATGAGGATGAGTTCGAGGTCATGAAGACACACGCGCGCATTGGATTCGACATATTGAAATATGCACAAAGTGAGTACTTGAAAGCAGGTGCGGTCATATCCTACAGTCATCATGAAAAATATGACGGCAGCGGTTACCCAATCGGTCTCATCGGCGAGACGATCCCAATCCCCGGTCGTATTGTCGCTATTGCCGATGTATTTGATGCATTGACACATGCGAGAGCATACAAAGAAGCATGGAGTATCGAAGATGCCTGTGCTCTGCTCATAGAGGAAAAGGGCAAGCATTTTGACCCTAAGTTGGTCGATCTGTTTATACAGAACCTGGATGAGATCAAGGCTATCAAAAACAAGTTTTCGGATGAAGCGTAGTTATCGGGGCATAAGACTTCATTTCGTAATTTTCTTTCTATTAAGTTTGACAAGTTAAAATCCATCAATAGTTAAAAATGTATTTATAATCAGGGGATAAAATGGTCTTTACAGGGATGATATTTCAGTTTGACAGCACTCAAGGTACAGGACTTATTATGTTGTCCGACGGAGAAAAAAAAGAGTTCAGCACGAATGAGTGGGCAGATGAATCCACCATGCCTGCAGTAGGGCTGAAGATCTCATATGAGATCAATGGTCCTCTTGTAAAGATCAAAACGGCAAGCGAGATCAAAATACAGAAGAAAGTGCCAAATGAGCCGACAAGCAAAGAAGAAGAGGTTACGAGTTTTACCTCTATAGAAGAGTTCCAAAGCCACTTTTCGGATAAGGGTTTTGATGTCATTAAAAACACAGACGAAGGTTCAGACGACGGACTGAGCATGGGAAAATTCTTTGACGAAGGCGTGCACATCGTTTCAATAAGTTTCAAAGATGCTAAAGCAGAGCTTAGTGAAAAAACTATACAACTTTCCGGTATGGATGAGCATATCCAGTACTTTAAAGATACCGGCTACAGACTTATCAATGATTCTGATGATGAGGGGTCGCGAAAAGCTTCGCTGCGAAGGTACGTGATGGATGAGCATTCAGAGGTAATCATCAAAGGCAATGAAGAGAAAGTTTCCGTTACCAAAACAGTTAACGGTAAAAAAGTGGATTTTAGCAAGTCCTAAGAGGTGAGCAGGGCTACTCAAGAAATAGAAACCTTTAAAAGTAGCTCTTTCTCTTTACACTCGTAGACCTCGCCAATAAATACGGTCCATGTGGCATAGGCGAAGTCGGCATCCTGTACCTCTACGGCATTGCCTCCGAGTTTTAGGGCCTGGTTTCGTAGAGAGTTTCGTGCTCCGACAGTAATATCTGTGTTCCTGGCACTGCAACCGCTTAAAAAAACAATGACAAGAGTATAGAAATAGTGCTTTCAAGTGAACTTTTTTCTATAGATATCCCCATAGTAAACCACGCTTTTAAATTAGCATTTGAGTGATCAAATGGCAAAGATATTTGCTTTTTGATCTGGCTACACTTATTAGGACATAGTGTAATTCTATATATAGCAG
>JBFEYG010000108.1:0-8433 GCA_041562275.1 Sulfurimonadaceae bacterium
CCTTTATTCACTCTATTTTTAAGCTTTAAAACATCATAGACACTAAAACACTCTAAGATTTTAGCCTATTTTTAAATCGTACTAAAAAGAATCCGTCTATGATAGGCTTAAATATATAAATATTTTTCAAGACTACTTCGTTTTTTCATCCATATAATCCTTACACACACCCATAAAACTTGAAAACTGCTGATAGGCATTAGCGACATGCGCGATCGGTACTAAAAACTTAGGTGGAAGTTTACGTTCACCCCCATACCCCAGTAGCATTCCAGGAGGCTCGTAAACGATATCACACAGTTCTAAGGCTGACAACGCCTCATCTCTAGGGATTATCATATGAAAAAGATAAAGCAGTTTGTCTATAGGAATATACTCCATACCTAAAGGGGTGTTGTTTTCAGGCATATGCTTTAAGATAATCATTTTAAGACTCTCGACCAAGTCATCCGGTACCTGAATGTTTCGGACCTTCTCTTTTTTAACATAATGAAAGTAGTCTTCAAAAGGATGTTTCGGCAGATCTGCAGTGATCTTTTCTATACGCGGATCATCCAAGTCCAACCACTCTATTCTTTTTATAATCATCTTTGCATTGTTTTGCAAAGACAGGATACTTTTTAAATAACTTTCACTTTTTAGTTTTAAGCCGGCTATATCCGCCTGAGATCCTACAAAGTACCCATAAAACTTATCTGTGTTTAGGTGTTTTTGTATAGTGCCTGTTTTTGGGTTTTCAAGATAAAGCTGAAGTTCTGTCGAATTTTTTTGAACGTTTACAAGCTTGTAAGGAACATTGATGTTTAGACCACTGAAAAGTTCCTCTTTCCAATCCCCATCTTTTTTCTTAAAAAGGTAGAGTTCCTTGTTTTGTAAATAAAGATCAGACAAACGCCCAAAGTCTTTGTCTATTTCGTTCAACAAGGCAGCTCTTTTGCTCTTAATCTTTTTTATCTCATCAACAGCATTTCGATGCAAGACAACATTTTTCAAGTTCTCACTATGGATAAGGGCAAGTCTGCCGCGAAATGGCTCCATCTCCTCTTGCTGATAATACTTCCCCAGAATTATTTTTCCAGTAACAGCAAACTTGGATATATAGCTAAACTCTTGTCCAGGGTTCTTGCTGACCCAAACCGCTTCTACAATTTGACCGACCCCTTGTTCAGTAGCCAACTCCTCGGCAACCAATAAAATTGGTTTAACACCTGTATATACCGTTGGACGCATGAAATTTTCCATCGCTTTACTAAGCTCAAATTGCTCCATGCAGATACGCCCTTTATTTTTTTCAAATCCTACTGGTTTTTAATTGAATGGTTCGATTAGTTAAAAAGTTAATCATTACATTTAAACAAATAAGTCAAAAATGAGGTCAAACTGTATCATAGTCTCTGCAGAGCAAAATAGGCTGCCCCAAGCAGTGCTGTATCAGGGTTCAAAGATACCTTTACCTGCATGCTTCTGAGCATCTCCTCAAAACGTCCCTTGTTGACAAAGGCATTTATGAATGATGTATCTTTGATCACAGAAAGGATCTTGGGTGCAATACCGCCACCGATATAGACACCTCCCAATGACATACACTTCAAAGCCAGGTTTCCAGCTTCTGCTGCGTATATCTCACAGAAGAGGCGCAGGGTCTGCATACACAAGGGATCATTATCTTTTAAGGCGCACTCGCTGACAACAGCACTTTTGTCCTCGCCCTCTTTGATATTAAGCATTTTTAACGGTTGCGGTGCGAATCCGCTCTCATTCAAAAACTCATACAGGGTATAGATCCCGGGACCGGAGAGTATCCGTTCAAAACTAACATGGCCGCTGTAGCGTTTGCGCATCCACACTAGAAGTTCATCCTGCTGCGGCGTCAAAGGTGCGAAATCGCAGTGTCCGCCTTCCGAACCGATGGGATGGTAGGTATTCCCGTCAAAATAGAGCATCGCTTCGCCCAGTCCTGTTCCTGCTGCTATTACAGCCCGGTTGCCACTGAGTGAACGTCCATTGGGGTTAAGGTCTACAAACTCATCCTCTTTAAGATGAAGCATACCGTAGGCAGTTGCTTCCAGATCATTCATGATACGGACCCTTTGTGTACCAAGATGCTCTTGAAGGTCAGATGTGCCTATATCCCATGGGAGGTTGGTCGTTCGACAGCGGCCCTGCATGACCGGACCAGCAATACCGAAGCATGCTGCTGTGACTGCTGTTATCGAAGTCTCTTTTTGAAACTCTGTGATGATATCGCTCAGGCTTGAAAACGCCCTACTAGGATACTGCGATTGCGCCTTGATTTCCAAACTCCCTTCTACAACCTCATAGAGACCGAGATTCGTCTTTGTACCGCCTATATCACCTGCTAGAATCATACGCCTGCCTTTGTTTGTTTAATACACATTGTGTTCATGCTCAGCTTCTTCAGGCGTCAAAAGATACATAAAGGCTTCTACAAAAGCCTTTTCCGTCTCCTCAGGAGAGAGTCTGTACATTGCTTCCCACGCCTGAGCTTTTTGCTCATCATAGTTATCCGAAATGTTGTGTTTTTTCCATGATATCCGTACCGCATGCCCGATCAGTACGTCTAAGATCAGATCATTGTCGACCTGCAACTGAGGACTTTGACGAAACAGCTTCGCAAGACTTCGTATAGCCTCGATATTCAGCTGGCGGTAGTCGGGTGCAGGAATGCTTTGCAGTAATCCGTCAATCCTTAACTCGAAACTGCGTTCACCTGCCGTCGAATCAAGTGTCAACTCAGAGCCAATACGGTTTTGCACGCTGTACTTATCACCGATGACAAGAGCCTTACATTGTTGAAGAAGATACCATACATCCTCATAAAAACTAGAAGGAAGACCGCCTATAGCACCTATATTCTGCCTCCACTGAGCCCAGTCTTCTACAGAGGAGTGCTCTTGTTCCGATGAAAGCGGCTGTATCGATTCAAAATCTGGTATGCCCGAAGCATACAGGTTTTCCGAGGCACCCAGTTTTTCAATCTCGCGTGTAAATGAGCTTAGAATGGTTCGAAGATGATCATAGATGTCATGCGGAGCAAGACACAAGAGATATTCGTAGGCTTCGGCTATAGGCAGACCCTTCAAACGGCTGATCTGTCCAACAAGCAGCTGCACAAACGACCAGGTGCGCAGGGTCAGCATGTTCTTAAACAGTTGCGGTTCGGTCCGCATCAAATGTCCGATATGCAAGATAACTTCCTGCGTCAAGACACTCTCAGCAGCATTATTGCCGCAGAACTCTGCGATAGTCTTGAGTATCGAGCTGCTGTCCTGCGGTTTGTAGAAAGTCGCTTTTTCACTGTAGGCACGGCCTACGGCCAAACGTTTGTGACGTATGATGATATCCAGAAGGACGTCTTCAAGCCTGTCATCATATTTTTCCGTGATCTGAGCTATACGACGTACCACTGACCAGTCATGACAGAGAGTAGCAGATTCATAAAGCTGCTCGGCGATAAGCGACAAGACCCGCTCTTCTGATTCAAATTCAAACCTGAAGTCCCTTCCGTTTCGATTCCACAATAGGCTAAGGGCATAAGACTGAACGCAACGATCCGTATTGATCATAAGTGCGTTTATCAAAGATGTGTCATCATGGGTATCAAGCTGTTTTAGCTCTTGCACCGTAACAGGATCATAGATCGTACCGCCAGGCGATATACTGCAAAAACCGCGGCTGCTTGAATGCATCTGCAACCCCTTGAGTCCAAAGCCGTGTATATAGTCAATACGCTCAACCGCTGCACTTTCCATCAAGACTGCAAGCGGGGCTGTCTTAACGGACACAGACCCGCATTCGCCCTTGTGAAGGTCTTGCAAAAGTTCAAACAGAACCGTCTGTCCTCTATCAAGCAGCATGTCTTCTCGAATAAGAAAGGGGATGATAGGCTGGTCGGGCTGATCCCACTGGGAAGAGAGAAACTTCAGAGATGAACGGAAATGTTCGACCAGAAGCTTGTTGTCATAACTGAAATAAAAACTTTTTGGATTGAAGTAATAAGGCAAAAAGAGGACCTGCTCACCTGCCAGCTTGTACAGACGTGAGGTCGTGATCGTACGTGTGACAAGAAAAGGACGGCCGCTCAATTCCAACTTATTGTTTTTTCCCAGAAATGTATGTACCTCAGAAAGCTCGGAAGCATAAAGCACTTTCACTGGATCGACCTCTTCTAGTGTCTCAGACTCAAACCCGATACTTTTGAGCTGCGTTTTGATAGAATCGTTTTCCGCCAGGATGCAGACCAAAGGCTCGGTACCCAGACTCCGTCCGATCCGCTTGCAGCGCGACAAGGGATCGATATCTGCCGGTTCCAACACGCCATCCAGTATCATCTGCGAAAGCATATACAGGCTCTGTGCCCAGACCAGAGGCAGATTTTCGTTAGCCTTACGAAGCTGAGAGTGCGGCTCAAGTTTTTCGGCTGCAATGCTCTCCTGCGGTACGACATACAGCTCCGGAAGAAGCTGTTCCCCCTCTTCTTCGACAAAAAGAGGTTCGAGTCTCTGTTGCCAAAGTTTGACAGCTTCATCATCCTTGCGCATCAAGGCATCAAGCAGTAGATAGGTAAAGAACAGGGGCCATTCAGACTCTATGTCTTCAAACTCGCGCAATTCCGAAGGTTCATAATGCAGCCGTGACGCATCTTCGATACTGCTTTGATGACCATCCAACAAGAAGCGCTTGCAGCCGTACTTTCCGGCCAGTTTAGAAATGATCTTCTCTCGTGTTCGCTCGACCAATGCCTTGTCTTCGACCGCATACCCGGGATAACCTATGATGCTTAAAAGCGCGGCATCCGTCTCTTTGGAATTTGATTCGCGCGGCAGCAGACTTTGCAGAGTAAAACGCGAACGGGCAATGTCGCTGGCAATAACATGGACCACCGACTCATGGCTGTCGACATCGCCGAAAAGGTTGAATCCGTCCATAGCCTCCAATGCTGCTTTGGCCATACCGACGGAGCTTCCGTTGATCTCGGTCGTACCGTGGTTGATTTTGTTCCCTCTCTCCCAGATACCGTAATCGGGTGTGCAGTAGGTACGGCTGACATAATGCACCATGTTCTGTATAAAGTTCACCTCGTCTATCGTATAGATGATCTGCAGTCCTGAAGCCGTCATCTGTGCGATCATCAGCAAATACAGAGAACTTGCATCAAGCTGGAGATGTCCCCACTCGTCGTCACCGACAACAGCCAGTCCGCTCTTCGTACCGTATTTGGCATGCAGGGCATCTGTAGGGTTCAGCGTAGACTTAAACGTCTCTACACGGTCAGATTGGCGCATCATTGCGACCAGGAGGCCGCGCATCAGTTTGACGACACTTTGACTCAACAGATAGCTACGCTGATGTTTTGGCCTGTGCTTTTTATAGGCAAGTGCAAGCCCCCAGACACTCAAAATACTGTAGACGTTGTCCCTTACCCAGGCATCCGTATAATCACCATGTGCATTGACAGCCGTGCTTGCAGGCAAAAGCCCCGTTATAGGGTCTTGACGGGCTAGAATGATCTTGTCTATCGAACAGAAGTGCCGATCAAGAATGGAGTCAAATGTCTCTGGGTTCATCTTCTTTACCTTATATTGCGCTAAACTCAGACATGCTGTCTGCGTTCAAGCCGTTCAAATCCGGGCAAAACCTTGCCTTCTAAAAGCTCCAGGCTCGCACCGCCACCGGTAGAGATAAAACTGAAGTTCTCTTTTTCTCCTGCTTTTTCGACCGCATCGGCCGTATCCCCGCCGCCTACTATCGTATAGGCATAGCAGTCAGCAATCGCCCCGGCAAGTTTGTAAGTCCCTTTGGAAAATTTGTCGATCTCGTATATTCCCATCGGTCCGTTCCAGATCACGGTATTGGATATCTCGATCGCCTCAGAAAAAAGTTTAAGTGTCGCCGGTCCGATGTCGACTGCCCTAAAGCCTTCAAGTATATCCTGGGCCGGAACGACCTTGACATCAACAGGGTGTTCAATCGAGTTCGTGATGACCACATCTACGGGAAGATAGACCTTCACCCCGTGACTCTTGGCATCTTCGAGTACTTTGCTCGCTGTCCCAACATACTCTTCTTCAACCAAAGAGGCCTGCATCTCATACCCGATTGCGCGCAAAAAAGTATTGCTCATCGCACCTCCGATGATCAACTTGTCGATCTTTGGCATGACGGCACTGAGCAGAGTGATCTTGGACGATATCTTCGCACCGCCGACGACCAATGCGATCGGGCGCATAGGGTTCTCAAGCGCTTTGCTGAAAGCTTCTATCTCTTTCATCATCAGGAATCCGGCGACACATGTCTGTACAAACTGCGTTATACCATAGGTCGAAGCATGTTTTCGGTGCGATGTGCCAAAGGCATCGTTTACATATACATCACAGATCTCACTAAGCTTTTTTGAGAGTTCAGGATCGTTTTTCTTCTCACCCTCATAAAAACGTATGTTCTCAAGTAAAAAAACGCGTTCTAGCGAACAGCTTGATATCTCAGCCTTTGAATCTTCAAAATCCTTTACAAACTCGACACGTTTTTGCAAGAGCCGTTCCAGCCTTTTTTGTATGTGCCTAAGACTGTATCGATCATCGTATTCGCCCTTCGGACGACCCAGATGCGTAACCAAGGTGATCGAACAGGCCTTATGGTCGATACAGTAGTTTATCGTCGGAAGTGCCGCACGGATGCGGCTGTCATCAGATATATTGAGATGTTCATCCATGGGAACATTAAAATCAACGCGTATCAGGACTCTTTTGCCGGTAACATCTGTCTCTTTGAGGCTTTTCACTCCGCCCATGTAAGCAATATTACTTGTCATCGCACATCCTTTTAGATGTCATACATCTTGATGTAATACTCATTGGCCATACGTCCGGAATCAAAGGCGGGAACGACATCCCCTATGGCCTTCTTCATCATCTGCGTCCACTGGGCAGGCCTGTCATAGTACATAGGGATGATCTCGTTTTCCAGAATATCCATCATGTTTTTATTGTCAAGACGGTCTTGTTCCTCTGGCGGCAAGGTATGATCGATCGGCGGTATGGTAAAAGAGTTGCAGCCATTTTCGGCAAACTCCGGATGCCAACCGTCATCAGTGGAAAAATGGATGGATCCGTTCATGCTCGCCGTCATACCGCTTGTCCCGCTTGCCTCTCTTGAGACACGAGGTGTGTTAAGCCATAGGTCGCTTCCCTTCTTTAGTACACGGGAGAGTTCAAGTTCGTATCCGATCAGCACAGCCATGTTCTTTATCTTATGACTGATATGAATAAGCTCATTAAAGGTGTTGATCGCATTGGTATCGAAGGGATAGGGTTTTCCTGCCCATATGATCTGAACCGGGCGCTCTTCATTTTCAAGCATCTTCACAAAACGCTCAAAATCCTGCTTGATCAGTCCGGGACGCTTGTATTCGGCAAAGCGTCTTGCCCAGACTATCGTAAGGACATCTGGATCAAACATCTTTCCGGTCTGATCCGCGACCTCATTGAACAAAGCCCGTTTCAAATGCTTCTTGCGTGCAGTCAGGGCATAATCCTCATGATCGTCTAAACTGGCAAGCATCCCCTTGTCCATCCAGAAACGTCTGTTCTGCGCGTTTGTGATGTAGATGATCTCCGATTTGCCCTTGCACCCTTTCCACATGCGGTTGGCCACTTCTCCGTGAAACTTGGAGACGGCATTGGTGATCTTTGAAGCGCGCAGGGCTCCCACGGTAAGGTTGAAGGTGTCGCCCTCTACCAGTGTGATCTTCCGTACCGTCTCCTGATTGATACCGTCGAAGAACCCGAACTTGCACAGCAGATTAAGGTCATGCTCTTCATTCCCTGCATCTTCAGGCGTATGCGTCGTAAAGACCACATGTTTTTTGACCTTTTCCATATCCTTGAACCTGGAATACAGGGCATAGACCAGAGGCAAGGCATGCCCTTCGTTCAGATGATAGATATCGATCTTCTGTCTTAAGGCTTCAAGCACCTTTACTCCACCATTGCCCAAAACGATCTCTTGAGAGATACGGGTCTCTTTATTGGCATCATAAAGCTTGTGGGTTATGGTACGGGCAAGAAAGTCATTTTCCGGGATATCGGTCGTCAAGAGGATCAAAGGGGCTGAATTGAAGACATTCGGCGGCAGATAGAGCGCTTTGATATGGACATTCTCCCCATGTATATTAACCGTGGCCTGTATGCCGAGGTCTTCAAGAAAATAGTAATGTTTGCGGATAAACTCGGCTTGCAGACTGCGGTTTTCATGACGTGCCTGATCATAATAGCCATAGCTCCACAAAATACCGACACCGACGATATTTTGTTTCAGATCGTACGCACTTCGCATATGCGAACCCGAAAGAAAACCAAGTCCGCCTGAGTATATCTTCAAGGCCTGATGTATAGCAAATTCCATAGAGAAGTA
>JBFEYG010000109.1:0-8283 GCA_041562275.1 Sulfurimonadaceae bacterium
GAGGCTGATGATGTCAAAGTGAACATCCACAAAGGTAAGATCAAAGGCCAAAAGGTCGAAGTGACAAGACTGGAACAAGGTATTATAGAAGGTGAATATGTTGAGGTCTTTCAGGCTGCGGGAGGGAAGATCATTGCGAAAGAAGTAGTGATAGATACGCTCTCTTCGCATGTTGATATCATCGCCAGTGTCAAGATCGAGATCAAACACCTCAAGGGTGAAGAGAATACCTTGACAATCTCGCCTGTATTATATAAAGAGGACAAAGAGGCTCTTCATGGGAATGAAGAAGAGATAAAAGTTCAAACAAGAAAGCTCCGGGCTTTACAAGAAGAAGTCGGCAAAAAGCAGGCCTTTTTAAACGACAATGCCGCTGCTTTCAATGATCTCAAGAAGCGTTTGGAGCATTACAAACAGAGCGGAACAAAGATGCCCGTTTCATTCGTGACAAAGTTTAAAGAGTTTCAGGAGTTGCAAAAACATCTTCTTTCGCTTAAACTGGAATTGAAGGAAACTGAAGAGACGTGCAAGGTCTTGACGGAAGAACATCAGACTTTCCAGACGGATATCCTTGAAGCAAGGATCATCAATCATGATGAGTACAGAGGCCATAATGAGATCAGGTTTAAACTGGTCGATCCTGACCTTGAACTGTACCTTGTTCCTCGAGGTGGTTCCAATGAGAAGTGTTTCATGTTAAAAGAAAACGATGATAATGCGGGATATGCAATTGTCTCAACCGGGATAGAAGGAGATAAGTAAGCACATGATAGTCGAAATCGAAGAAAGTCTCATGAAAAAGGTGAACCGTTTCACATTTTTCATGAGTAAAGTAGATAAAATGGGGCTTCTATGATCGTAGGAATAGAAGGAACCATAGAAAAAAAAGAGCCGACTCTCGTTCATATAAATGTGAATGGACTTGTGTATGAAGTCTTTATCTCGATTAATACCTTTCATGCACTTAAGTCTGATACCGTGAAACTGTATACGGTACAGATCATCCGCGAAGATGCACACAGCCTTTACGGTTTTGCCGATGAGGCCGAGAAGCAGATGTTTACCCAGGTCATAAAGATCAACGGCGTAGGGCCCAAGGTTGGACTTGCGATTTGTTCGACTTATACGCCAAGCAGTTTTTTCAGTATTATCCAGGCCAATGATGTTGCTTCTTTAAAAAGAGTTCCGGGTATAGGGGCAAAAGGAGCCAGCCGTATACTGGTCGAGCTGAGCAACTTTGTCGTTGATACAAAAGAAGAGGGCCGAAGTCCCTCTTCGGCTGAAGCTGCGATGGCCTTGGAAAGCCTGGGCTTCAAAAAAGAGCAGATCATCAAAGTCTTGGCTGGAATACATGCGACAGAGACCGGAGAGATCGTAAAAGAAGCATTGAAAAAACTCAAATAGTCCGCTGAGACAGATATCTTTGTTGTGTCTCAGAAAACTTTTTGCTAGCGCAAAACCGCTACCGCTAGTTTTAAACTTAGTTTGTTAAAATTAGCTTTTATATCTACATCAGGAATATTATATTGAACTTAGCTATACTTTTCGGCGGAGCCTCTTATGAACATGAGATCAGCATCGTCTCTGCTATCACGCTTAAAGACAAACTCTCTTCCCTTGACCTGGATTTTATATTTTTAGACCAAGACCATACTTTTTACCGTATAGAGTCCAAAGAGATGACTGCAAAGACTTTCAGCAGCGGAGCTTACAAACAATCACGCAAGCTCGAACTTGTTCAGGGCGGGTTTACACAAAAGAGCTTTCTAGGCGCGAAGACGATCACCTTTGAGCGCGTACTCAATCTTATTCATGGTGCCGATGGGGAAGATGCGACGATAGCCGCCTTGTTTGATTTTTATAATATTGACTATATAGGACCGCGTAAAGATGCCTCTGTTGCAAGTTTTGATAAGTTTATGACGAAGGCGTATGCCAGAGTCTGTGATGTAAAGACGGTCCCGTATGAACTGCTCAGCGGCCAAAGAAGTTCTGATATCGCTTTTCCTTTTATCATCAAACCGACACGTCTTGGAAGCTCTATTGGGGTAAGCATAGTAAAAAATGCCGATGAGCTTGATTATGCGCTTGATGTGGCTTATGAGTTTGACGACAGGCTTTTGATTGAACCTTTTATAGAAGGTGTCAAAGAGTACAACGTAGCGGGATGCATGACGGATAAGGGCTTGCAGTTTTCCATTATAGAAGAGCCTCAAAAAGAGGAGTTTCTTGATTTTGATAAAAAGTATCTGGACTTCTCCCGTTCAGAGCAGGTGCGTGAAGCTGATGTCTCAGATGAGCTGAAAGCTTCTTTGTATGAGGCCTTTGAAAAGATCTATACCCCGCTTTTCGAAGGAGCCTTGATACGTTGTGACTTTTTTGTCGTTGATGGGGAGATCTTGCTCAATGAGATCAACCCGATCCCGGGTTCTATGGCAAACTATCTTTTCAGTGACTTCACGCAGGTGATCAAGACACTGACCCTGCCGAAGAAAAAAGAGATAAAGGTAAATTACACCTATCTTCACAGTATACGAAGCGCAAAAGGAAAAGCATAATGGCCTTGAAGAGTTTTCAGCATGATCAGCATACCTACAGTGTCTCGTATGATATTGTCAATCCTCAGGCCAAGTATGATCTGATCATCTTGCATGGTTGGGGCTCGAACAAAGAGATCATGAAGCAGGCTTTTGAACCTTACATGGACCAGTTCCGCCATATTTATATCGACCTTCCGGGGTTTGGCGGGAGTATCAATCATGCCGTGCTTGATTCTCAGGAGTACACACGTATCCTGGAAGTCTTTTTAGAACTGATCGGGGCTAAGAAAGAGATCATCATCGGACACTCTTTCGGCGGTAAGATCGCGACCCTTTTGAATCCGAATCTTTTGGTGCTTCTATCCTCTGCAGGGATCAAGCTTCCTAAGCCCTTGAACGTGCTGATCAAGATCAAACTGACAAAGCTGGCTAACAGTCTTGGCTTACGTAAACTGGGGACACTTTTTCGTGCCCAGGATGCAAAAGAGTTAAACACTCTGATGTATGAGACATTCAAAAAAGTCGTAGATGAGGACTTTTCCCATGAATTCTCAAACTTCCGTAACAAGGCGCTGATCTGCTGGGGAGAATCGGATACGGCTACACCTATAGCAGCGGGAGAGAAGATAGCCGAAATGATCAAGAACAACCGTTTTACCGTTTATCAGGGTGACCACTTCTTCTTCTTGAAACGTGCAAAATCCATTGCTTCGGAGATCGAAGAGATGTTCTTAAGACCGGTGAGAGACTGATGGATTATACACAGCTGCTTCTGTTTGTCACCAATGTCCTCTTTGTCACCAGTCTGGGATGGTACCTTATCACCAACCTTCAATGGTACAACTATCAGATCGATCGTGTTATCACCAAACACCACAAACCTTGGTGGCACCTTTTTTATTTTATCCTTCCTTTTATGATCTATTACGGGATGTATTCTCTGGGATGGGCAGAATTTTTTGCCATCTATTTCTATTTTGCTTCCTTGCCGGCACTTTTTGTCTGGCAAAAGCGATTGGATAGACCCCTTGTACTGACGTGGCGGGTTCGCCGATTTTTGATACTGCTGGTCTTTTTGACGCTGTTTCAGAACTTCTTATGTACGCTTAACAGTTCTTGCGAGGTCTACGGCGTGTTTATGCCGCTGCTTGTAGCGACGGTAGGTTCCATGATGATAGAGAAGTTTCTGTTCTTGGCCTATATGAAAGAGGCCAAAAGAAAACTTGAACGCATGAAAGACCTTCGCATCGTGGCTTTGACGGGCAGCTATGGCAAGACCAGTATGAAGAACTTCTTATATGAGATACTAGGTACCTATACAAAGGCGTATATGACACCGCGTTCGGTCAATACGCTCGGCGGTATCGTAAAGGACATCAACTCTGACCTTCCAGAGGATACTGAAGTCTATATTGTTGAGGCTGGAGCACGGGTAAAGGGCGACATCTATCAGATAGCACAGCTTCTGAATCATCATATTGCGGTAGTGGGAAGAATCGGACCTGCGCATATCGAGTATTTCAAATCCCTTGAGAACATTGCCCGGACGAAACTGGAACTCATACAAAGCGCCCGGCTTGAAAAAGCCTTTGTCCATGTCAGTGCCACGGATGAAGAACATGAGAAGGTCGAGTTTTTCGGAGATGAGATCAAAGAACTCTCGTCGACTTTAGACGGCTTGAAGTTCGCGCTGGAGCTGGGCGGAGAAGATATCTCTTTTGAGACCTCGGTATTGGGCTCGTTTCAGGCGATGAACATAGCAGCTGCCGTTAAAGTCGCAAGCTATATGGGTATGCCTATAGAAAAGATACAGGAGGCTGTCAAAGTCTTAAAGCCTGTGGAACACCGCTTGCAGCGTATATATGCCGGTGGAAAAATAATCCTAGATGACGGTTTCAACGGAAACCTCGATGGGATGAAAGAGGGAATCAGCCTCTGTGCACAGCATAATGGGCGAAAAGTCATCGTCACTCCCGGACTTGTGGAAAGTTCAGAGGAGTTGAACATCGAGTTGATAGAGGAGATAAACAAAGTCTTTGATATTGTCATTGTTACGGGTGCACTTAATGCAGAGCTTTTTGACAAGTACCTCAGAGTAGATAAAAAAGTTATCTTAAGCGACAAATCAAAGCTCACAGAGACATTGGCTCAGCTGACGGCAAGCGGAGACGTTATCTTGTTTGCCAACGACGCGCCTAATTTTATCTAGGTCCTCATGAAAAGCATTGATACCCTGATTGAGTATATCGGCCGAATCACTGCCTTGGCTCTGATACTGCTGACTCTTCTTATCGTCTACGATGCTCTCTCCCGTTATCTCTTTCAATCCGGCTCTATAGCCTTGCAAGAACTCGAATGGCATCTTTTTGACCTTATTATCTTGTTCGGGATATCCTATGCTTTAAAAGAAGGTGCACATGTCCGTGTGGACATCTTCTATGCAAACTTCAGTCCAAGAACACAGGCTGCAGTCAATATACTCTCACAGCTGTTCTTTATCCTTCCTTTTTCTTTTTTGATCATCTATGTAGGATTTGACTTTGTTATGCAGAGTTTTACGCAACTTGAAGGCTCTTGTGATCCGGGAGGTCTGCCGTATCGCTATCTTATCAAAAGTGTGATGATCGTCAGTTTTGTCTTTGTTATCCTGCAGTCACTCAGTGAGTTTATCAAAGGTATGAAGGCGCTTCGCTCATGAGTGCGTTTGTGATGTTTTTTATCGCATTGACCCTGTTGATGATGGGTTTTGAAGTTGCCTTTGTCTTTGGCGGGGTTGCGCTTTTATTTGCGTTCTTTACGCCTGAACTTGGTCTTGAAGTCTTTAGCTTTTTGCCTTTTCGAATATATGGGATTATGAGCAATTTTACGCTGATGGCAGTCCCTCTGTTTATCTTTATGGGACTTATTCTTGAGAAGAGCCGGATGGCAGAAGACCTGCTTATCTCTATGAGCAGGCTTTTTGGCTCCCTTCGCGGAGGGCTCGCGATCAGTGTCGTTCTTGTCGGAGCTATCTTGGCGGCTTCGACGGGTATTGTCTCGGCATCAGTTGTTATGATGAGTGTTATCGCCTTGCCTTTGATGATGCGGTATGGCTATAGCAAGTCGCTCTCAGCAGGGACGATAGCTGCTTCGGGGACATTGGGGCAGATCATACCGCCTTCGATCATCCTGATCATCCTTGGGGATGTTATGAGTGTTAGTGTCGGTGACCTCTTTAAAGGAGCCGTACTTCCCGGTCTCTTGCTTGTGGGTCTGTATATTCTCTATATCGTGATCTACGCCTTTATAAAAAGAGAAGCGGCTCCGGCCATGATCGGGGAAAAGGCAAGCCTGCTTACGGCATTGAATGCTGTCTTACCACCCTTATTGCTTATCTTTGTCGTCTTGGGCTCTATCTTCGCCGGAATTGCATCGCCTACCGAATCGGCAGCCTTCGGTGTAGTCGGAGCCGTTCTGCTCTCGGTCTATAAGAAGAGCTTTTCATTAGAGATCATTAGGTATGCTACGATGCAGACGGTCAAGCTTTCGGGTATGATCTTTATGATCCTCATCGGAGCAACGGCATTTAGTCTGGTCTTTAATGAGCTGGGCGGTTCTGACATGATATTGGATTTCTTTTCTGAAGATATCGCTGATCCGTGGGTATTTATCGCCTTTGCCATGCTGATCATCTTTGTACTCGGGTTCTTCATCGATTTTATCTAGATATCCTTCATTGTCGTGCCTATTATGGTGCCGATTCTGGATGAACTGGGTATTGACCCTGTCTGGTTTGCCATCTTGGTGGCGATGAACCTTCAAGCCTCGTTCATAACCCCGCCTTTTGGTCTTTCTCTCTTCTTTTTAAAAGGTGCTGCAAAAGATATGGTGAGTACTTTGGATATCTATAAGGGGATTGTTCCGTTTATCTTTTTACAGGTCTTGGCACTTGGTCTGGTCATCCTCTTTCCCGATCTTGTGTTTGCTTTTTTATAAACCTTCTAGTAAGATGATAAAACTAAAACTGTAAAGACCATAAATGGAAAACATACTATATGCCCCATGGCGCACTGAGTACATAAAAAATCATACGATAGAAGGGTGTGTCTTTTGCCACATATCCGAGCATGATGATCAGGACGAAGAACTTCACGTGCTTTACAGAGACGAGCACTGTTTTATCGTGATGAACCGCTATCCTTATACTCCCGGTCATTTTATGATCATTCCGCATAAACATACCGATGCCTTGGAAGAACTTGAAAGTGAGACATGGCTGCGTATGTCGGTTCTGGCACAAAAAGGCGTCAGACTGCTCAAGGAAGGGTTTAATGCCCAGGGTGTCAATATCGGCATGAATCTCGGAAAAGCAGGCGGTGCAGGGATAGCAGAACACATCCATATGCATCTGGTCCCAAGGTGGGAAAGAGACACAAACTTCATCACTGCTATAGCCGATACGCGTGTATATTCGACAGATTTTGAACAGATCTACAGGAAAATCCAGGGGATGAGCCATCGTTATTTTGCCTAAGATGGTATACTGTCAAAAATATGTGATAGAGAAGAGAACATGGTAGCAACACAGACACCTGCAAATGTCACGCTAAACGAAGGCAGGGAATTTGTCTCTAAAGCCATAGATATCGAGATGTATCGGTATGAACGCTATGGTGTCCCCTTTTGTCTGGTGGCCTTAAGCACCGAGAACTCTAAGCATTTTGAGTCTATTCAACACTATCTTCGAAAAACGGACATCTTCATTCCTCTGAGTGACTACTGTGCCTGTATAGCTTTGGCGTCGACGGAGATAGATGAAGCCGTGAAGATGGGTTCAAACTTTATACGTGACCACGCGACGCTGGATCAGCAAAACCGCATCTATTTCGGTGTGACAAGTGTAAAACATGACCATTTGAACTATGATATTGTCTCGAGGGCTTTTTATTCGCTTGAGAAGGCAAGAGAACAGAACATCTCCACTGTGGAAGATGATAACATTTTAGAAAGTATGAAGGTTTAGATATGAACACATCTGTATTATTAGAGTTTAGTATGTTTCCCACAAGTGCTGACGGCCGTAATGGGGCATCAGTATCAGAAAACGTAAGCAAGATCATCGATATGATAGACAAGAGCGGTGTAGCGTATCAGCTGACACCTATGGGGACTATCATCGAATGCGATTCGGTAAAAGAAGCTTTGGGGGTCATCGAAAAGGCCTATGAATGTCTAAGTGACTGTGAACGGGTCTATTCCTCATTGAAATTTGATATCCGCAAGGGAAAAAGCAACCGCTTGAAGGGCAAGATAGACTCGGTCCAAAAAACACTGGGACGGGAAGTTAAGCACTAAGCTTAATGCCCGCCTGCCTCGTTTGCACAGACTTCCATCTCAATTCCTGATTTCAAAAAAAAGACAAACGCGATCGTAACAGCGACTATCTTGATGTCTGCGACTCCGACTAAGGCCCATACGGTACAAAAAGCTAAGGCGACCGAAGCAATAGCGAAACGTGTTTTGTGTCCTGTCAGTTCATCATTATGTGTCATGTTTTCTCCTTGTTTAAAAGATATTATATCACCCTCGTATATACTTAAGATTAAATGTTATATTTGCTTGGTTATAATGACACCATGAATAGAGACAAAATACGATATTTTTCGATCATAGCTATCATCCTGCTTATGATACTTGCAGTGATGATCTATGCTGTAAGCAATTCCGCGTTCAACTTCAAAGGCAATACCCTCAAACAAAAGAC
>JBFEYG010000110.1:0-8256 GCA_041562275.1 Sulfurimonadaceae bacterium
AAACTATTCGTAGTCTTTAGTTCAGGTGGTTATAGAGAGGGGGAAACGCCTGGTCCCATTCCGAACCCAGAAGCTAAGCCCCTCTTCGCTGATAATACTGCACCTTTCAGGTGTGGAAACGTAGGTCGCCGCCTGGACTTTCTTAACAATTTCCCCTTAACTTTTATCAATCATTCAAAAATTTTACTTTTATCATCAACGTATTTACTTGATATTGCATCCGTGTTTTTTATTTTACATGCCTTGTTTCTCTTTTTTCCATTAACTGGTCGAACAGTTATGTTTATTTCAACATCATGATACCCGCGAATCGACCGCATTTGTTATTCTCGGCTCTATAAGAGTAGAAGATGTCCGTATTGCATGCTGTACATTGATCGGATACCTCTATGTTTTCCTTTTTGATTCCACATTTATCAAGCTGTGTATTTGCGATAGCTAACAGGTTTAAAAAATATCTATTCTCTTTTTCTTGTATAGCATAGTCATATCCAGACCTTTGTGCTTCTTGAATGATCTCTGCTCCGACCTCATAGCAACACTTATGTATGGAAGGTCCTAAATTCACAATTATATCTTCTGCTTTTGATCCATAGTTTTGTTTCATTTTGTCAATACTCTTAGGGATGATCTCTGCGAATACACCTGCACGTCCTGCATGTATTACTGCAATGACCTCTTGTCCAGGGTCATAGACCAAAACGGGTATACAGTCAGCGACCATGACCATCAAAGGTCTGTTTTTTTGCTGTGTAATCAGAGCATCGCAAACTGGGGTCATGTCTGTTGGAGAAGAAGCAGAAATAATAATGATCTTGTCGCCGTGAACCTGTTTCATATGTACCATATGCTTAAAAGAATAGCCAAGGCTTTCAGCCAGTTCATTCTGGTTTTTATCCACATCTTCTTTTATATCATTGACATGATAGGCAAGGTTGTTTCCAAAGACAGAATGACCATCGATTCGTGTTGTATAAGCGTGTAATAGGTTCTTATAGGGGGATAATAGTGTGCTCTTAATGATTTTCATAAACAATAATATCAAGTTTTTTTGTATATTCTACTCAATGTTAGCCAGATTATCATTTAAGCAAGCTCACTCCTATAGAGTTTGAGCCATTTTTGCTAAAATAGGCTCAATGAATTGAGGTAGAGTAATGTCTAAGAATATGAACGAATCCTTACAGAGTCTGCATGCATTTACTGTCACACTTGATGGCCTTGATGTGCAGCAGAAACGCGAAGAAATCAGAGACTATTTTCATAAAACGTATACTTTTTTTGAAAAGTTATTTGAGTGCTTTAAAGATGATAGTGTCTTCTATCTGAAGTCAGAACCGACACGTCACCCTATGATCTTCTATTTTGGTCATACAGCTACCTTTTTTATTAATAAATTGACAGTAGCTAATGTTATAAACGAACGTGTTGACCCGGAGTTTGAAGCTATGTTTGCAGTGGGTGTAGACGAGATGAACTGGGATGATATGGATGATGAGCATTATGCCTGGCCTAGTGTTCCTGAGGTTAAGGCGTATCGAGAGAAGGTACGTCAGTTGATCGATGAGCTTATCATGAGCTTGCCTATGACCTTGCCGATTCGTCAAGAAGACCCGATGTGGATCATCTTGATGGGAATAGAACATGAACGAATCCATCTTGAGACCTCTTCGGTCTTGCACAGGCAGCTTCCAGTAGAACTGCTTGAACAGAGTCCTCTCTTTGTACATTGTGAAGAAACAGGTGCTGCTCCTGCTAATGAGATGGTTTCTGTTGAAGGCGGAACGGTTCATCTTGGCAAAGATAAAGACCATAATCTTTACGGATGGGATAATGAGTATGGAAAACGAGAGGTCGAAGTCGATGACTTCAAGGTCAGCAAGTTTCTTGTCAGTAACGGCGAGTTCTTGGAGTTTGTTGAAGACGGCGGCTATGCACAGCGTTCGTATTGGGATGAAGAGGGACAAAAGTTTCTTGAGATACGCTCGGCATCTCATCCTGTGTTCTGGGTAAAAGAGGAAGACGGTAGTTATAAGTATCGTACAATGCTCGAAGAGATAGCTATGCCGCTTAACTGGCCTGTTGATGTGAACTATCTTGAAGCCAAGGCATTTTGCCGCTGGAAAAATGAAAAAGAGAATAAAGCGTATAGACTTTTAAGCGAAGCAGAGTGGTACAGACTTTATGAGAGAGCCGGTATTCAAGATGTACCTGATTTTGATGACAGCCAGGCCAATATAAACTTCAGACACTGGGCATCTTCATCGCCCGTTGACAGATTCGCTTTTGGGGATATCTTTGATGTAATGGGTAATGTATGGCAATGGACAGAGACACCCACGGATGCATTTGAAGGGTTTGAGGTCCATCCGGCCTATGACGACTTCTCTACACCGACCTTTGACGGAAAACATAACCTTATTAAAGGCGGATCATGGGCAAGTACGGGAAATGAAATAACGAAACACGCGAGGTATGCTTTTAGACGACATTTTTATCAGCATGCCGGATTTAGATATGTAGAAGGAAAAGCCTTGCAAAAACAAGAAGAGAATATTTATGAGACAGACGAACTTGTGTCGCAATACTGCGATTTTCAGTATGGCGAGAACTATTTTGGAGTAGAAAACTTCGCAAAAGCCTGCGCGCAAAAGGCGATAGCGTATACCAAAGATATCAAGCAGGGCTCTGCACTGGATCTTGGCTGTGCGACCGGTCGTGCCTCTTTTGAACTTGCAAAGGTCTTTGATAAAGTCTGCGGTATCGATTTTTCTGCACGTTTTGTTCAGGTCGGTGTTGAACTGCAAAAGAACAATACTGTCGGATATTACCAAAAAGGTGAGGGTGACCTTAAAAAACGTCTTGAGATTAACCTGGACGAACTCGGATTTTCAGATGTTGCGGACAAGGTGGAATTTTGGCAGGGGGATGCCTGTAATCTCAAGCCGCACTTTAAAAATTATGATCTTATCCTGGCGATGAACCTGATCGACCGGCTGTATGAGCCGCATTTGTTCCTAAAAAGTGTGCATGAACGTATTAATGATGGCGGCTATCTGGTTTTGACCTCTCCGTATACCTGGCTGGAAGAGTACACGGCTAAAGAGTTCTGGATAGGCGGGTATGAAGATGAGAACGGTAATGAAGTCACAACGATAGAGGGTTTAAAAGCGATGCTGAAAGATCATTTTGAACTTGTCGCGACAGAGGATGTCCCTTTTGTCATCCGTGAGACACCACGCAAATATCAGCATACTCTATCGCATATGAGTGTATGGAAGAAAAAGTAGCAGCAGTGAAATCAAGAGACAGCGTAGATTTTAACAAAGCACCTTCGAGAGAGTATACTAACGCGGAGAAGTATACTTTACGAAAGAAGCTTTTCGGTTCTGATGATGTCCTTCCGATGTGGGTCGCAGATATGGATATCGAAACACCTTTTTTTGTCTTGGATGCGATCCGCGATAGATTGGAACATCCTGTCTTGGGATATGAGGAGATACCGGATTCACTGTTTCAGTCCCAGATAGAGTGGATACAAGAGCGCCACGGCTACAGCATGCAAAGAGAGTGGATGTTCTACTCTCCTTCTGTGGTGGCGAGTATCAACCTCTGTATTAAAGCCTTTACGGAAGAAGGGGACAAGGTCATCGTACAGCCTCCTGTCTATTTTCCTTTTTACTCCTCTGTCACCAACAATGATAGGGTCCTGATCAAAAATACTCTGATAGAAAATGAGGGCCGCTATAGCATGGATTTTGATTCCCTTGAAGCTTCTATAGATGATAAGACAAAGCTCCTGCTCCTGTGTTCGCCGCATAATCCTGTCGGACGTGTATGGAGTGAGGAAGAGCTGACACGTTTAGGGGAAATATGTGTCCGGCATAATATCGTGATCCTGGCCGATGAGATACACTCTGATCTTATCTTCAAAGGCGCTAAACATACGCCTTTGGCAAGCATCTCCAAAGAACTAGAGAACAGAACCGTTACCTGCTATGGTCCGGGAAAGACATTTAATATGGCGGGTCTGTCTATATCTACAGTGAGCGTTCCCAACGAAGATCTGCGTAAACGCTTTAAACAGGTCAATAAAAGTATCCATTTTGCAGAAGGGACTGTACTCTCTCATGTTGGATTTGAGGCAGCATACAGAAAGGGCAAAGCTTGGCTTGGGGAACTTCTTGGATATATTCAGGGTAACATCGATTATCTGGATATCTGTCTTAAAGAGTATATGCCTTCGATCACGATGCTAAAACCGGAAGGTACTTATCTTGCCTGGCTAGATTGCCGCGGTTTGGGATTGAGTGAAAAAGATTTGCATACATTTTTTATCGAAGAAGCAAAGTTAGGACTCTCATCCGGAACAAGTTTTGGCAAAGAAGGTAAAGGCTTTATGCGTATCAATCTTGCGACGCCGCGTTCTACCGTTGAAGAAGCAGTCTCTCGTCTTCATGCGGCTTATGAAGCACGCAGGTTCTAGTTCTTAGTTCTCAATAAAATTCTTTCTGGAAGCTATTTCGAGGAAACGGGTTTTTCTAAAGTCCGCGTTTGCTTCTGTATCTCTTTTAGCACTTTGGCGGCAAGCGGTCCTGTTTTCATATCCAGCGGGCATCCATGCTCCAGTGATCTTTGTATCTGTCTGATGATCGCTGTCATCTCATCCTCCTTGATGGTTGTATAAAGTAAGATCGGTCAGAGAGTGAAAATCATTATAGACAAAGTGCAGTTTCTGTGCTAATATTAAGCATTAATGAACAGAAAGATGACAATGGCGAAGATCGACTGGGACGAATATAAAACCTATAAATATGAGCGTGATGACAAAGAGACTTTGGATAACTTTGAGATCCTTTTGGAATTTTTACGCAGTTTTTATAACAAGACATCATCATTTGAAGTCTTTGATATGCTTGAAAATGATCCGCTTGGAAAGATGATGCTGGACAAGCGTGAGATCAGTAGGCCCGATCATCTCGAAGATTATCTATACAGAAAGCTGTCGCGATGATAATGATACTAAGCGGTGCAGGTCTGAGTGCAGAAAGCGGTATCAAGACTTTTAGAGATCATGACGGTCTGTGGGAAGAGTACGATGTCATGCAAGTCTGCTCGACGCAGGGCTGGAAAGCAGACAGAGAACTTGTAACGCAGTTTTATAACGCAAGACGCAAGGACCTTGAAGACAAGCAGCCGAACATGGCGCACAAGGCCTTGGCCGAACTGGAGAAAAGGTACCCCGGTCAGATATATAACCTGACACAAAATGTCGATGACCTTTTGGAGAAGGCAGGCTGTAAAGAGGTTATCCATCTGCACGGTACGCTCAGAGATCTGCGCTGTGAGGTTTGCGGACATGTCTGGAATGTCGGATATAGCTCACAGGAAGATACGCAAAGCTGCCCTGCATGTCAAAATAAAAGTATCCGTCATAATGTCGTTATGTTCGGAGAAGCAGCACCTATGTATAGCCGAATATATGAAGCTATACAGCAGTGCCAGCTCTTTATTGCAATCGGGACAAGTGGACAGGTGATCGATATCGTACCGATCGCTTCTGAGTTTCAGCACTCTATTCTCATCAACCCAAAACGTGAAGTACATATGAGCGCTTTCGGATTGAATGAGAGATATATTGATGAGTATTTTGAGCATTTTATCCAAAGCGGTGCGGGTGAAGCAGTGGATGAGATGATGCATATTATTAAGGAGTTTATGGATGCTTAAATGGATAAGCTTGGCCCTGGTGGTCATCGTAGTCATCTTGTATTTTACGGGAGCGTTGGAGATTGAGAACAATACAGACAGTGTTGATTTCTCTATTGACAAAGAGAAGACAGAAACGTTAAAAGAGAAGATAAAAGACAAATTTGAAGAGTGATTCTGTAATCTCAGGGTTATAAACAGAAAGTATGATTTTCCAACTTTTTACAGGAAATGTCATGCAGTTTATAACACGCTTTAGGATTAAAGAGCTTGATAACGGATGGGGATGGCCGGATATAGAGACAACTTCGGACGGTGAATGTTTTTGTAAAGAAGAGCTTGAGATACCACAGGAGTACCTTAAAGAGATACGGCTGTATGAAAACGAGATCCTGGTCACTCTCTGTCGCGATAAATCGTATGTACGTGATGACTGGTATGTCAACCTTTCACGTATCAGTGCATAGAAACTGGCTATAATAAAAACATTACTTTACGCTAAAGGAATGTGATGAAAGCTTCTGTATACGGTGCTGTCTATGGAGCCTTGATAGCGGATGCATTTGCTCTGGGTGCACATTGGCTCTATGATACGGATGAGATCAAAGCAAAGTTTCCTACTTATACACAGTTTCATGACCCTGCGACACAGTATCACGGTGAAAAAAAAGCAGGGGACTTGAGCCATTACGGCGATCAGACGATGTGGCTGCTTGAGTCTATTGCCCTGGAAAAAGAATTTTCTTTGGCAAGTTTTGCTCAGCGCTGGAAGACCTATATGTCAGAGTACAAAGGCTACATCGACGGGGCAAGCAAGACAAGTCTTGAAAACATGAATGCCGGAAAATCCCCATTCGAATCGGGTTCCTCCTCACAGGACCTCAGTGTTGCAGGAAGGATCGCACCTTTGGCCCTTTTGTATCATGATGACCTAAAGTCTTTTGAAGATGCGGCGATTCTTCAGGCCAAGATGACGCATAACTCCCAAGCTGTCAAGGAGGCTGTTCTTTTTTATTCGCATCTTCTTTATCTGGTCCTTGAAGGTTCTTCGCCGAGTAAAGCTGTTAAAAAACTATTGGATGAGACACAAAACGCATCCATACAAAACTGGATAAAGACAGCTCTCGCTTCAAAAGAATATGATACCTTAGAAGCGATCCATGCCTGCGGGCAGTCCTGTAATGTCAAGGGCGGTTGTCCGGGGGCTTTGCATCTTATCTTGAAGTATGAGGATGATTATGCGGAAGCGATGAGACAGAATGTCTATGCCGGAGGTGACTCCTGTGCAAGGGGGATGGTCGCAGGTATGATACTGGGTGCCTACAATGGGGTTGAGGCTATTCCCAGACAGTGGCGAGAGGCTTTGAATACGAAAAAGCATATCGCATCGTATCTGGAGGTCTTTAGTGAAGGGAGGTGATCTCTCTGCTGAGGTTTTGAAGTTCATTCATGAACATCATGTCCTCTCCATGGCAACATCTTCTGAGGATAGACTCTCTTCATGCAGTCTGTTTTATCTTTTTGTCGAAGCTGAGAACTGTTTTGTTTTTGCTTCAGATGAGACGACAGAGCATATAAAAAACATCAAACAAAATCCTTATGTCTCGGTTTCTATTCATAATGAGACCACAGAAATCAAAGAGATTAAAGGCCTGCAGATCCGAGGAACAGTGAGCAAGGCCCCGCAGGGATATGAAAAACTTTATGTCGCTAAATATCCATATGCCAAAGAGATAAAGAACAAAACGATCTGGATGTTGAGTGTCACGGCTTTGAAATACACTGATAACAGTGCGGGGTTTGGACATAAAGAGGTATGGAACTATTGAATATCTGTGTTCTTTTTCTCAAACACCTGACAGGGATTTCCGGAGCTCTGTTTGACGACGATAGAGGGAATCAGCTTTGATTTGAAGCCATATGCCCTGCATCCATGGGGCTGAGCAGGCTGCCATGTGACAAAATAATGAATACACTGCTTGCAATTTATCCTAATCATTATGACATTATAATATAATACCCCAAGAATTTTTGACGAGAAAGAGAAAATGTATGCAACAGATCCTTGAGATGCTCAAACTGCAACAAGAACTTAACAACGCTACAAACGGTGAAGGTTGGGAAGAAGGTGTGACAAAAAACGGAAAGGTCATTGACTGGAAACGCTGTATTTATATGGAATCGGCTGAACTGATCGACTCCTTTGCATGGAAACACTGGAAAGCGATCAATAAAGAGCCTGACTGGGAAAACATCAAGATCGAGACGATAGATATCTGGCACTTTGTTCTGAGTCTTTTACTGCAGGAATACAAACTACAAGAGCAAGGATCGATCGAGGAACTTGCACAGCATATCCAAGAGCAAGAAGGTTTTCAATCTTTTTCGAGTCTGGATTATCGTCCTGAAGCAGACCATTATGAGATCATACAGATGGTCGAACATATGATGTATGATGTACTCAAACCTGAGGACTTTGATCTGGATGCGCTAATTCGTGATTTTTTTGTCATGGCACTGCACTGTGGTGTAAACCTTCAGGTACTC
>JBFEYG010000111.1:0-8209 GCA_041562275.1 Sulfurimonadaceae bacterium
AGGTATCTATATGCTAGAAAAGTCAACAGAGTTGCAAACAAAGTTTTGGGAGATCTTCTCTAAACAAGACAGGCAAAAGATCGAAGAATTTAAAGAATATATGGACAAATTTGCCGTTAACTTCAATCTTTATAAAGATGGGAATTTCGTTGAACAGTCTCTGCCCTTTGACGTCATCCCGCGTATTATCTCCAAACAGGAGTTTAACAAGATCGAAAAAGGATTGATACAAAGAGTGACGGCACTCAATCTTTTCTTAGAAGACCTTTATACGGATGCCAAGATCATCAAAGAGGGTGTCATTCCTCAAGAGTTTATCGACAGTGCCGGCGGCTATCTTAAAGAGTTTGTCGGTTTCTCGCCTTCCAAAAAAGTCAGAGCCCATATCAACGGTATCGATCTCGTCAAAGACACTCAAAATGATGATTGGATCATCCTTGAAGACAATCTCAGAGTGCCAAGCGGAGCAAGCTATCCGCTGTCCATCCGCGATACTTACCGAAAGATCTATCCCGATTTTTTTGAGAGCTTTAAGATCGAACCGATCAAGGCCTATCCAAAGTTCATCACCGATGCCATGAACTATGTCAATACAGGCGGTATTAACGTCTTATTGACGCCGGGAAGATACAACTCAGCCTATTATGAGCACAGCTATCTTGCCGAAAAGATCGGAGCACAGCTGGTCCGTTCGCATGAGCTTGTCGTTGTCGACAAAAAGGTCTACTTCAAGAACTATGACGGCAGAAAGATACTCGTAGGAGCCATCTACCGAAGACTTGATGACGAGTTTATCGATCCGAAGTTCTTCAATCCGGAAAGTCTTATCGGTGTTCCCGGACTTGTCGAAGCCTACCTAAGCGGAAACGTGGCCCTGATGAATGCGATTGGAAACGGTGTTGCAGATGACAAGGGGATCTACTATTTTGTCCCTAAGATGATCAAGTATTACCTCGATGAAGAGCCTATTTTGAAAAATGCACCCACCTATCTGCCCTACTTTAAAGAAGATATGGATTACGTCATGAACAATATGGAAAAACTGGTCATCAAAGATGTCGCCGAAGCGGGAGGCTACGGAGTCCTCTTTGGACATTCGATGACTTCTCTTCAGATCGAAGACCTTAAAAGCACGATCAAGGCAAATCCTCGAAGATTTATCGCCCAGGAACTGATCGAGTTCTATGATGAGAAATGTTACCTCAACAATGAACTCAAAGACAGAAAAGCAGACTTCAGAGCCTATGTCGTAGCCGGCGAAGATGTTAAAGTATGGAGCTGCGGATTGACACGATATGCGCTTGAAGAAGGGAACTATCTTGTCAACTCTTCACAAGGCGGCGGATTTAAAGACACATGGGTAATGGAGTTATAAGATGGAACAACTGTTAACAGCAAACGTAGCCAGTAATATGTACTGGCTTGGACGATACCTGCAACGTGTAGAAGCGACCTTGTATCAGATCGACAAAGCCTTCGATCAGATCATCGATGTAGACAAGAATGCCGGGGTGGAGCTTTATCTAAAATTCGGTATTCAAATCGAGTATACGGATGCAGTGGATTTCTTAAAAAATGCGATCTGCGGCAAGCACCCGGCCAACCTTGCTACTATTATGAACAATGCCAGAGAGAGTGCGATCATCAGCAGAAGCAATATCGATGCATCCGCTTTTGGCGAGATCATCGCCCTTGAAGGGCTCTTTCGCAAGCTCTCAGGCTGTAGCCTTCCCGTGGACTACAAGGATATCGACCATGCCCTTTCACTGCTGCGCGAGATATGGGGAGCCTATACCAGCAGAGGCCATCAAAAACGCAGTGACTACTTTTTAAAACTGGGGAAACTGGTCGAAGAGGTTGATCTGCGTCTGCGACTTGACAAAAACCTTCAGATGACACGACTTATACTTGAAGACATCAATAATATGTTCAACCTTATCAGTCCTGATCTGGACATCACAGTCGAATGTCCAAAGCAACGCGGAGAAGACACACAGGAAAACATCATGGACTGTATCTATAAAGCGGTTGACAAGCTTATCATCCACGATTGACATCAGAGTGAAGTAGAGCTATTGCTGGCTTTGCTGCTGGCTGGCGATACGCTTAGTATCCTCTTCCGGTTTTCTTACATCCACCATAACAGAGAGCTTACTGTTACCGCTGCTATAGACGACCCCTTTCAAAGGCGAGATGTCGTTATAATCTTTCCCCGAGCCCAAGAGGATATGCTGATCTTTGGGAATAAGGTTATTGGTAGGGTCAAATTCTATCCAGCCTGCATTAGGGATATAGACCGCAAACCAGGCATGCGACGCATCGGCTCCAAAGAGCTTCTTTTCGCCTTTTGGCGGCAGAGTCTCTATATAGCCGCTCATGTACTTTGCCGGCAGACCGATTGTTCGAAGTGCTGAGATCGCGAATTGTGCAAAATCCTGACAGACCCCTTTTTTGGCTTCAAAGATTTTCTCTATCGGTGTCGTGATATCACTGAAACCCGAGACAAACTTAAAATCATTGAAAATACGCTGCATAAACTCATTCGTAGCCTCGAAGAGGTCTCTGTCTGTATGAAAAGACTCCAGTACATACTCTCTGATCTTTAAAGATCCGTTGGGAATGAGGTCTGATTCAAAAAGATATTGTTTTGCATACAGATCATCGCTGTGAAACTTTGAGAGCCTGTCCAATGCTTTGCCGTAGGTAATACTCTCTTTTTTGACCTTTTCAATATGTTCTTCAATACGATCTGGGTATATCTCGATCTTGGACTTGCCGACAACACTAAGCGACTGATGAGGCTCTCGGATAAGCATGTAGGTATTTGTATTGCCAAACATATCGATAAACTCTGAAGACTCATAGACTGCAGGAGATATCTCCATGGAAAAATCCAAGACTTTTTGATAAAAGGTATCTTTTGGCTTCAGCCGTGCGATATTATGGCTGAACGAGACGCTGCTTTGATACTTAAACTCTGTCTTGTGATAGATATCATAAATCATAATTACTCATCATAATGCGAAAAATAGGTCTTTGAAAACTCATTGGAACATTCCAGAAACAGGTCTGACAACAGAGACAGTACTTTATCCAGTTCGACATATACACCTTCTTCCTCTTTGATCTGTATCAGCGTCTGCAAGTCCATAGACTCAAGCAGTTCTTCTACTTTCAGCATGGTGACTTCGTAAGAGGTCAAGGTCTTATTGGCCTTTGGCAGTTGTTTGAACTCCTTCAAAAGACTTTCCGTCATATAGGTCAGTGATTTTGGGAACTGTGGGTTTAATATCAAAAAATCAACGACATTTTCCAATGTCAGCGAACTTTTATAGTGTGCTCTGTACGCATTAAAACTCTCGATCGAGTTCAGCATCCCTTCAAGTACGTCATGACCGACAGACTTCTCAAGTTTAAGACAGAGTATAGAGCGTGCCTTGGAGATCAGAAGCAGTCCCTCTTCAATCTTATAGCCGATATCATACAAGATAAGACCCTGCTCTTTGAAGATGCTCTCCCTGACCAGCTCTTTATAGGCCATCAGATAGATGAGAAAACTTTCAAGTTCGCTGGCCACTCGCATCGTCGAGTCATTCTTTCTATTGATAAAATCATTCCACTCTTTTTGCATCCTCTCAAAAAGTTTCCATGACTCCAGGGTCAAAAGGTCTTTGATATTGACATTGGCATTGGAGAGCATCATAACTGTCGAGGCTAAAGAACCCGGTCTATGGGCATGCTTGACAACCGACGTTATCTCTGCCATAGGAAAGATATCCAGGTTCTCTTTATTTTCAGGATCGATAAAACCGGGATAGGTCATCGTCATGTGCGTCAAGGCGTTTTGCAAAATCACCTGAGACTCTTTGGAGGTAGCGACCTCATATCGGTAAAAGTTGGTGATCTTTTTGATGACATGCAGAACAAGCCGGGTCGTAGAGATCGATCGTGAAAGGTATCTTCCCAGCCAAAACAGATTTTCGGCCTTCATCGTCGTGATCTTGTCGATGGAGGTCTCGACAAAAGGTGTATAGCTTAGCGTATTGATCGGGTTTATCGGAGCAGTATCCTCGCCCAATATCCACAGGTCCTTACTGATACCACCGCTTTTTGATGCGACCAAAAGGCTGTCTTTACTAGCAGACATGCGGACAAGCCCCCCGTTCATGACCATATAGCCCTCATCTTTTCTCAGAGAAAAGGTCCGGATGACTGCATTTCTCGGTTCGATCTTCCCTTTCCCGTAATAGGGAACTGTTGAAAAACCTATCTCTTCCTGTGCGACATATTGATTCGGGTTTTGCAATAACTGGCTGATCAATTCTGCGCGTTCTTCTTCAGAGAGGTTTTTTCCGAAATAGATCCTGATATCATCCGTTCTGTCGATCTTTTTGATGATAAGGCTGTCAAGATGCTCGATGACATAATCCAGTTCTTTTTTCTGTCCGCACCACCAAGTCGCGATCTGAGGAAGAATAAGTTCCTCTTTTAAAAAATACTGGCAGATCTTTTTCATAAAAGGGTTCAGCCCTATGTTCTCTGCGATCGCACTGCCTATGGGATTAAGCATGTTAAGGTTGTCTTCTCTCACCGCTTCCACAAGTCCCGCTACTCCGAGTCTTGAATCACTTCTCAACTCAAGCGGATCACAATACCGGTCATCGACCCTGCGTAAAAGGGTATGGATCTTCTTCAGCCCGCTGAGACTTTTAAGCCAAAGCGAGCCATCTTTTACCAAGAGATCCTGGCCCTGAACCATGTTGATCTCTAAAAACGAGCTGAGATAAGCATGCTCGAAATAGGTCTCGTTATAAGGTCCGGGCGTCAGCAAAGCAGCAAAAGAACTGTCTCCGCCAGCCAACTCTTTTATCACTGCTTTAAACTCTTCGATAAAAGAAGAAAGTTTTTTAGTGGATATATCAGGGTAAAGGTCCTGAGAGATGACGTTCATCGTCAATCTGTTCTCGATCGCATACCCTAAGCCCGAAGGAGCCTGCGTCTTGTCACCGACCACCCACATCTTGCCATCGGGTCCTCTGGCAATATCCGTGGCATAAAAGTAGAGATTAAAATCCTCTTTGCTGCCAAAACCGAAGACTTCTGTCGCAAACCCTTTGTGCCCGAAGATCACTTCTGCCGGTACGATATTGTCCTTGATAAGCCTTTGGTCGCCGTAGAGGTCTCGGATGATCAAATTGAAAAGCCGTGCCCTTTGCTGAAGTCCTTTTTTGACACTCTCCCACTCTTTTTCAGCAATCACGAACGGGATCGGGTCAAGACTCCATGAGCGGTTTGCAGGTCCATCATGATCGTCATAGATATTATAGGTCACCCCGTTGTCTTCAAGGTGCCAGTCGATCTCGGCCTGCTTGGCCTTGAGTACATCCAGTCCGGCTTCTTCTATATCATCGACGATCTTTTTCCAGCACGCTCTGATAGTCTGTCCCTCATGATACATTTCATCAAACGATGATTCTGAAACATAACTATCAAAGATGTTCATCTACTGTTTTGCCCACTTTCTTCTTAGATCTAAGGTGTTTGGATATTCCATACTCTGGTCGACTTCCTGGAAAAGAAATACTTTGTCTTCAGGTCTTTGTTTAAACTTCACTGCTCTTTTTGCCCCATTTACGTTGACCATGCTCTGTTGGACAACTGATGATGAGACATATTCAATAGCACCCTGGGTATGATTGAAGTCCTGGAACCTGTTGATCCTTCTTGATTCTGCTTCCCCCGCATTTATCGGAAAAGTCTCATAGGTCCTTCCGCCGGGATGGGAGACATAATAGGTCATCCCGCCGATGGATCGTTCATTCCATTTATCGACGATATCAAAGGTCAACGGCGTATCAACCCCGATAGTCGGATGCAGTGCAGACCATGGCTGCCATGCCTTATACTTGACACCTGCGACAAATTCCCCTTCTACTCCGCTTGGACTAAGGGGTATGACCACTGAGTTACAGGTCAGAACGTAGCGTTCCGGTACAAAGTTATTGACTTTGATCTGTACTCTTTCCAAGGATGAATCTACGTAGCGTGATGTTCCCTGAGAACCGCTCTCTTCACCAAGGACATGCCACGGTTCAATCGCACCGCGAAGTTCAAGGTGCACGTTTTCAACCGTGGCCATCCCGTAAAGCGGAAACCTGAACTCAAAGAAAGGATCAAACCAATCAAGTTCGAAATTATACCCTTCATTGTTTAAAAACTCGACAATGTCTTTGATGTCTTCTTTGACATAATGTTCTAGCAAAAACTTGTCATGCAGCTGCGTCCCCCACCTGACCAATTTATGGGTATAAGGCTTCCTCCAAAACAGGGAGACCAGTGTTCGGATCAGAAGGTTCTGCATCAGTGCCATTTTCGGATGCGGCGGCATGTCAAACCCGCGAAGTTCCAAGATACCGAGTCTGCCCGTGCTTGAGTCAGGTGAGTATAACTTATCGATACAAAACTCGGACCTGTGCGTATTGCCTGTGATGTCCGTGAGCATATGTCGAAAGAGTCTGTCAGTCAGCCAAAAAGGAACCTCTTCATCTACAGGAATCTGCGAAAATGCTATCTCAAGCTCGTACAGGTTTTCCAGTCGTCCCTCGTCAACACGAGGTGCCTGAGACGTCGGACCGATAAAGGCACCGGAGAAAAGATACGAAAGCCCCGGGTGATGCTGCCAGAACGTTATCAGGCTCCGCAGGACCTCAGGACGTCTGAGCAGCGGACTGTCTTCGGGTTTCATCGCACCGATAGTGACATGATTACCGCCTCCGGTACCCGTATGTTTGCCGTCAAGCATGAACTTCTCTGTCCCAAGACGAGACTCGCGCGCGTCATTATACAGGGTAAACAGGTTTGAGGTCAGGTCTTTCCATGAACCCACCGGCTGGATATTGACTTCGATGACGCCCGGATCCGGTGTGACTTTGATCGTCTCTAAACGAAGGTCATGAGCAGGCTCGTACCCTTCCAAGACGACTTTGATATCCAGCTTTTTAGCCACCGCTTCGATCGAGGCAACGAGGTCTAAAAAAGCTTCCGTATGATTCAACGGCGGCAAGAATATATAGAGTTTTCCCCTTCGTACTTCTATGTTCAGACCGGTTCGTATAAAGGTCGCATTCGGATCATTCTTGATCTCGACCGTTTCGGCCTCTTCCGCACGCTTGAGAGCTTTTTTCAAAAACTTCTTAAGTTTTGGTGCTTTGGCAAAGAGATCCGGTTCAAAATGCGGCGGCAGTTCGTTCTCAGGTTTTTCTATCAACGAGTCCATCGGAAGACGCAGACCCAAAGGCGAGTCTCCCGGGATCAAGAAGAGCTTGCCTCGTCTAAATTCCCAGAATGAGGTCATCCACTCATCCTCGGCATAGTTTAGAGGCAAGACGAATCCTACCGGTTTGCTTAACCCCTCGCTTAACACCTTTGCGATGTTCTTTCTATCAAGTTCACTGTCTATGTCATAGTCCAAGGGGTCAATATCCACAGGAAGAGCTGCTTCTTTCATGATATAGTGGATCGGGTCTTCATACGCCGTAAGCACCGTCTCATTGTTTACTTTCAAGGTCAGTGCCAAGGTATCTATAAACTTCTTGGCATCTTCATTGGTATAGCTGTAGCTTTCGTTCATACTGGCAAACAGCGAAGGGTCTTTCCATACTTTCTTCCCGTCTTTTCGCCATATGATCGATGTCTGCCATCTCGGGATCGGTTCACCCGGGTACCATTTCCCCTGAGCATAGTGAAGCATTCCCCCTTTGCCAAAAGAGTTCAGAAGTCTTCTTGAGAGCACATCGGCAAGTTCTCTTTTTTCCGGGCCGTCAGCGGCCGTGTTCCACTGGTCAGATTCCATATCATCGATAGAGACAAAGGTCGGTTCACCGCCCATAGAGAGTCGTACATCATTCTCTTCAAGCTCAGCATCAACGGCATAACCAAGCGCGTCTATGGCTTCCCATTGGTCGTCTCTGTACGGTTTGGTGACACGAGGGGACTCAAATATCCTGGTAACGGTATTGGAAAACTCAAACTCCGTCTCACATTTATCGCTGAAGCCTTCTATAGCATGGGCACTCTCATAATGCGCAGTACAGGCAAGCGGAATATGCCCTTCCCCGGCGAACAGACCGCTGGTAGAGTCAAGACCAACCCAGCCCGCACCCGGCAGATAGACCTCTGTCCACGCATGCAGGTCCGTGAAATCCTCTTC
>JBFEYG010000112.1:0-8147 GCA_041562275.1 Sulfurimonadaceae bacterium
CTTCATCAATAGCTTTTTCAAGTAGACCTTTCAGTATCTCTCCTTCAGGTCCTTCAAGTTCCTTGTTCTCAAGTTCTGCATATTTACCTGTAGCAGCCAGGACAGAAAAACTGTCTGTCGTCTGTGCCAGACTGAGACCGTCCGTCTGCAGATAGAGAGAGCTTTTATTAAGGTTCAAGAGTGAAAGAAGCTGGACAAGCGCTCCTTTGGCAAACTCCTGAAGCGAGTGGATCTCAAAAAGATCTGCCGAGGCATGGATGATCTGCTGCAGTCCTTTTCTGCTCTGTTCGATCACCTGACGTTTCTTCTCAATGTTTATCAGGTCCCTGTAAGAACGGATGGAGGCTATGACCGTGGTAAATAGTTTGTCGACCGTCAGTTCGGTCTTTTCTTTGTAGTCATTGATATCCAAAGAGACCACGACGTCACGCTGAGGCGCTTGACCCGGCTGACCTGTTCGAAGTACGATCCGGACCATCTTGTTTTGAAGTTCATTTCGCACGTACTCGACAAACCCGAGTCCCGCCACATCTGTTTCCATGACAACATCAAGCAGAATAAGTGCTGTGTCTTCGTTCTCTTTAAGTTTTGCTTTGGCTTCTTTAGCACTGTGAGCATGGATGAGTTCAAGGTTCTTACCCTCAAATTCAAAGCCTTTTAAAACGGCTTTGGTGATGGCATGGACTTCCTCATCATCATCAACGACAAGGATCTTCCAACTTGACTCGTGATGGGCTTTGACCCTAGAGTCGGCAGAGAACTCAAAAAGATCTTCACTCATTGCAAACCTTTATTATCAAAAAAAATTATAATAAATCATATCTTTTTTTCTTTAAGATGTCTATCTATAAACCTAAAGACAGATTCAAAGACCTTCTCTCTTCCTTTGGCAAGTACGATCACATGATCAGAAAAGTCATGATACACAAGTTCTTTGTCCTTGGATGAGATAAGGTCATGTATCCTTTCAGCACTCTGCGGTTTGACGACAGGATCTTTATCACCCTGGACAATAAGCGTAGGCGCTGTCACAAGCGGCAATGCCTGTGTACATTCATACATAAGAAGACGAAGCTGTTCCAGAGATTTGAGATAATTGCGCCTATAATTAAAAGCCGGGAACTCAGGTTCGTCTTCGACATATTCCAGGTCTGCATGAAAAACGGAGAGAAAATCATTCAAGCGGTTCAATGTAGGAACGACATAGTTCACACGTATATCCTGAAGCTCCAAGGCTGCATTGATGACGATCAGTCCGTCTACTTTGTTAAGTTTGCGCACGGTTGCAAGAATCGCCAAAAGACCGCCTGTCGAAAATCCTGCTACAAAAAGTTTTTTACTCACCTGCCGAATTGCGGCAAACCCGCGGTTAAAACTGTCATACCACTCTTCCCAACTGCTGTCACGCAGGTCCTCACTTACGGTACCATGCCCCTGAAGTCTTACTCCGTATACGTTCATGCCTCTTTCATACAGATAGTAGGCAAGCTCTTTTATCTCTGAGGGAGAAGACTTGTAGCCATGAGACAAGACCACACCGGTTGTGAACTTTGGGTTATAAAGAAGGAAAGGAGCACCTATGGCCTTAGGCTTGGAAAGCGTAACCGAGTAAAAACGGTTATAGTCTTTTTTATATCGCATTTGATCTTGTTCATAGACGACGTAGCAGACCTCTTCTTTGATCTCGGATGAACGTTTTGACAAGTTGTTCTTTACACTTTGGGCAACATCAGGAAAAAGAGTGACCTCGTTTAAGATAACACGCAAGGTGTTTTTTATTCGGATAGTATGAAAGCTATGTTCATTTTCGTATACGCTTTTGTCGATCTTGTACAACTCCGATTCTACCTGCTGGAGGACTTTTTGTTCAAGCGCCAGAGAAAGCGTGCTGCTAAACCAGGGGTCTTCTTCGTGGGTTAAAAGCTTATACAGTTCGTCAAATATACTGTGGTGGACATGATAACGGTTAAGCTTTGCCACATCCCTGGCTGCGAGGAATATTGCGCGTTTGAGCTCATTCGTACCGATAAACTCTTCTACATAGTATTCAAGTACCAGCGCAAAGATATGGTCAAAGTTAATAAAGATATTTGAATAGACAGCACTCATAAACTTCGTTGTCAAGTCATGACGGCAGTACCCTATAAGATCTTTATCACTGACTACGCCGCATCTCTCTTTTTGGCACAGCATCTCCTGTTTTACATGATAAAGATACTCGGCGATGTCGATAGGTCGATCATAACGGATATGTATCTCTGAATTGAGCAGGATATTTCCCTCGATCTCCAGCTCTTCTTTAATCCGTTCATCGATCTCTTCGACAAAAGTACCGCCTATACTCATAAAAGGGTTTACGCCGGGACGAATAGGTGCGTAGGTTATATTGACCGGTATGACAACAGTGTTCTTATACGCGACAGCCTCGTTAGGGCCGATAAAATACTTCTCTCGCATCTGCCTTAACTTTATTATATCGCCATCATTCTGTGCCTGTTTATACTCCTGCTTCAACAGTTCTGCATTCATCGCCAAAGATGCGGAACCTGTGCGTACAGACTGTTTTTCATCCAGAAAGTCCAGAACAAATCCGTCCTCTTTGGAGATCTTTTTATTTTTGACCATCGCCCCTTCAGGATAGATAAACCAGTTTACCCGTCCGGTCATCAAGTCACCCAGGATGATCTCATTTCTGTGTTTGTCATTCGTAGAAAGCGTACCTACCTTGTTTAAAAATCTGCCAAAATAACCCACAAAAACGGAGTGGTCTGCCAATGAGCGTGTTTGCATGTTGGAGTGCGTAAATATTATGTAGGGCATAACAAAGGTCTCAAGACGGGTGAAATGGTTGCAGACAAAGAGAATAGGACCGTCATTTTGAAGGTACTCTTCTCCGTAGATATGTATGTTAGTCTCAAGGATAGACTCAACCAAACCAATAAGATAGTTCGTCGAGTTAAAAAAAACATTTCCCATATCTTGCCTTCCGACCCTATAGACTATTTTCTTTGCAGATAATCTTTCATACTGAAATCATCTACCATTATCGTCTCTTCTTTGACTTTTTTTGCCTCTGTGATCAGGCTGTGTTCTTCTTTACTGATGACACCTTCACTCAAGGCATCATCATACAAAGCTGCACCTTTGTGAAGTCGCTTAGCCTTAAGTGCTGTCTTCACTTTTGCAGCGATCTCGTTCGCCTTTCTGGAAAGCTTAAAGGCATACTCCAGCTGTCCAAGCGCTTCTTTCTTATCCTCGGGGATATAGATCCCTTCTGTCAAATTTTCCCTTTCGTCTGAATCCGTGACAAGCTTAGCGGCCAGGGATTTTGACAGGTAGTCATTCGGTGCTTTGGCCAATGCGTTCATCCGCATAAAACACCCGACAGGATAAGCAAAGAAGAGACCTACGATAGAACGGTCTATGTTTTGGCTGATCTCTTCGAACGCCTTTTGAATCTCATGCAATGCATAATCCCCAAGCCACTGCACATAGACTCTGTCTTCTGCTTTTTCCCCTTCGGCTTCAAATCGTTTCAACGCAGCCGTCAAAAGATACATCCAGGAGAGGACATCACCAAAGCGTGCCGTCACCTTCTCTTTTTGCTTCAGTCCGCCTCCGTAATAACCCATGACAAAATCGGTAAGAAAGGCAAAGGTAGCCGAACTCCAGACAAGCTTTCTCTCATACTTAGCGATCAATGAAGAGCGCGAAGAGAAATGCAGGTATCCTCGTGAAAGACTCAACAGTGTCATACGGACCATATTTCTCAAGGTAAAACCCACATGTTTAAAGAAGTTCTCATCAAAGGCTTTTACATCACCCTCTTCAAGCGCCTGAATCTCTTTGTATGCATAGGGATGACAACGTATGACACCCTGACCGAACTGGATCAGTGTGCGGGTCATGATATTGGCCCCTTCTACAGTAATGGCTACAGGTGCTCCGAAATAAGCGTGGGCAAGAAGGTTCTTCTCACCCAAAGATATGGCAGCTCCGCCGAGTATGTCCATCGCATTGTTGATTACCTCTCTGAACTTCTCAGTCGAATGGTATTTCATCACCGCATTGATAACCGCCGGCTTTTTGCCCTCGTCTATTGCGCCGATAGTAAACTTTCGTGAAGCATCCAGCATGTAAGTGAAGGCAGCTATCTTAGCCAGTTCGATCTCGATACCTTCAAACTTGCCAATAGAGATACCGAACTGTTCCCTCACTTCAGCATATGCGCCTGCAACACGTGCACCCAGTTTGACTCCACCTGTACTCGTAGAAGGAAGAGAGATACCCCGCCCAACTGCCAAAGACTCCATAAGCATAAGCCAACCCTGCCCTATGCCTTCCTCAGCACCGATGATATCTTCAATACCGATAACGACATCCTTTCCCTTGATCGGTGAATTGATAAAAGGGACGCCCAATGGATCATGTCGTCGGCCCTGGACGACACCTTTGAGTTTAGAATTGACAAGTGCGCAGGTAATACCCAGATCTTCACCTCTTCCCAAGATGTTCTCAGGATCTTTCAAGACAAAGGCTAGACCGATGACATCAGCGATCGCACCCAAGGTGATATAACGTTTTTCAAACTGCAGTCTTATCTTGACATCGCCTTCCTTATCCTTGAAGACTTCACCCAAAGAACGTATCGATGTCGCATCAGAACCGGCAAGCGGTTCGGTCAATGCAAAACAAGGGATATCCCTGCCATCTGCCAAACGTGGGAGATAATGGTCTTTTTGTTCTGTCGTACCATAATGCAGCAGAAGCTCGGCAGGCCCCAGTGAATTGGGGACCATTGTCGTGATCGCCAAGACCTGCGAACGTGAAGCCATCTTTTGGATCACGGCACTGTGCCCCAACGCAGAAAAGCCGAGACCTCCGTATGACTCGGGAATGATCATTCCAAAAAACTTTTTATCTTTGAGGTATTGCCATACTTCTTTTGAAAGATCTCTCTCTTTGAAAACCGACCAGTCGTCTGTCATCTCGCAGACCGTATTGACCTCATTGTCCAAGAAAGCCTGCTCTTTGGGACTAAGCTTCGGATAGACCTCCTTAAAGATAGTGTTAAAACTCGGTTTTCCACTGAAGAACTCACCGTCAACCCAGATTGTACCTGCCCGAAGCGCCGTCTTTTCTGTTTGCGAGATACTTGGCATAAGATGAAGTTTGTTGACAAGCGCGACCAAATGACGGGAGATCAGTTCCTGACGGATAGAAGGAACTAGCAGAAGAATATTCAAAGGAATATAGATAAGCCAGAAAAGAAGTCCCGGTTCACACCCCAAATATATGATAACAGCCAACAAAGAAGCCCAATAGACTGCTTTTGTACCAACAAACCATAAAGCAACCAATCCCAATATCAAGACAATAAGTACATAATCCATGAACTATCCTTTAATAAAATGTTTTTTTATCTTTTGCCATATCCAGCAAAAGTTTTGCCGGCTCAAATCGAATGCCGTGATTTTTGGCCAAAGATTTCAAGGTAATCACAATACTTTCTATGCCTACGGCATCAGCGTAACGCAGTAACCCTCCCCTAAAAGGTGGAAAGCCTGTACCCATGACCATCGCCATGTCAAGATACTGGGCATTTTCCACAATACCCTCTTGAAGACACATAGCTGCTTCATTTACCATGATCAGCAAGGCTCTGTCCACGATCTCTTTTTCATCAAACTGACGTTTTGAATAGACAAGCCGTTTGACCTCTTCATTCGCCTCTCGTTTTTTGCCATGGATATAAAATCCCTTGCCTGACTTTTTCCCCAGAAGCTGCATCTGCTGATAGATACGATCAAGAATAGAGGAGACCTTCATCCTCTCCCCGTACGCGTCTTCCAATACCTTGGCCACCTTGTATCCTACATCCAGCCCTACTTCATCCGCCAAAGTGAATGGACCCATGGGCATTCCAAAATCCAATATCAGTCTGTCTATATGCTCAAAATCTGCTCCCTCTTCAAACAGACGCACCGCCTCGTTGATATAAGGCAACAAAATACGATTGACTAAAAATCCGGCACAATCTCCTACGACAATAGGTGTCTTGCCTGCTTCTTTTGCCAGAGCCACCACCGTTGCTATGGTCTTGTCGGATGTCTTTTTCCCCGGAATGATCTCGACCAGCGGCATTCGTGGCACGGGATTAAAGAAATGCATACCGATAAAGCGTTCAGGGTGATGCATCTTTTCGCTCAGCATTGAGATAGATAACGAGGAAGTGTTCGAAGCGATGATAGCCTTTTCATCCATGATGTCTTCAAACTGGGCATAAAGTTCCTGCTTGGCCTCTTTGTTCTCAACGATCGCTTCAAGCGCAAGGTCACAGTGTTTGAATCCGTCAAACTCGGTCGTATAGGAGATATGCCCCATCTTTATACTGACCTCGTGGGGTGTAAGGCGGCCGCGTTTCATGATAGCATCATAGACTTTTTGTATACTGGTCATAGCTTCTGCGGCCTGCTCATACCGGCGAAGCTTCATCCGTACGAGTTTACCGATCTTTGAAAACTGAAAAACGATTCCAGAGCCCATGACGCCGGCACCGATAACGTTTATCATATTAATTGGTATTGGATTGACTTTACGCTTTACTCCGCGCTCTTTTTTCAAAGCTTCCGAAGCATAAAACAGTCCGATAAGGTTTTTGCTTATATCGGTCACGACAAGCTTTGAAAAAGCTCTTGCTTCATATTCCAGACCCTCTTCCACCTCTTTGTTCTGCGTTGCTTCAAACAGGTCGAGGATTGCTATAGCAGCAGGATACTTGCCCTTTGTCTTGGCCAAAACATTTTTACGGGCATAGGAAAAGACGACAAAAGGGAGAAACCTGTCCATCAGGCTTCCCTGTTTGCGTTTTGCGACTATCTTCTCAGGCTCATTGAGCACCTGTTCGCAAAAACTTTTTTCCTTGAACTCAAGATAACCCTGGGGAACACATCCATCCACGATTCCAAGCTTATATGCCTTTTTGCCATTTAAGATCTTTCCGCCGAGAATAAGCTCCAGTGCCTTGGACAGACCTGTAAGCTTTTTAAGCCTCTGTGTTCCTCCAAATCCCGGAAGCACACCCAGGTTTACTTCCGGCAGACCTATCTTGGTCTTTGGACTCTCTGTGGCCAAACGGTAGTCGCAGCACAGGGCCAGTTCAAGTCCTCCGCCAAGACAGGCACCGTCTATGATAGCAACCGTGGGAAAAGGAAGTGCCGAGATCTTGCTCAACACCTTCTGTCCTTCACGGACCAACTCATACGCTTCCTCCTCATCACGAAGACCTTCTATCTGTGAGATGTCAGCACCGGCAATAAAGATCCCCTCTTTTGAAGAAGTGAACTTAAGCAGTCTTATATTCTCATGCTTGCCAAGTTCATCGATCTTGGCACCCAAAGTTCTTAACACCTCGGAAGAGAGAATATTTACACTTGAACCTTCCAGATCAAAACAGAGCGTCGCGATACCATTGTCTATATTAAAATCAAACGTTTTCATTACTCTACCTCCAGGATAAGAGACGCACCCTGTCCACCGCCTATGCACAAGGTTGCCAACCCTCTGTTCTTACCGCGTCTGCGAAGTTCTTTCAGGGTATGGATGACCAGACGTGTCCCTGTCATCCCCACAGGATGGCCCAAAGCGACTGCACCGCCGTTGACATTGAGAATAGTCTCGTCAATACTGCCTACCGCCGCAGTTCTGTTTAGATGTTCCTGGGCATAGCTCTTTGACTCAAAAGCCCTAAGGTTAGCCAAGACCTGTACAGCAAAGGCCTCGTTCATCTCGATCAGATCAATGTCTTTTAGACTCAAACGATGTTTGGAAAACAATTTGGCGGTAGCGTAAACTGGGCCCAATCCCATGCGCTTTGGGTCAAGCCCCGCATAAGCATAATGACTGAGATATCCCAAGGGTTCCAATCCCATCTTCTTCGCCTTTGATTCACTCATCAGCACAACGGCGGCAGCAGCATCAGACACCTGTGAGGAGTTACCTGCGGTCACTGTTCCGTTCACCCGATCAAAGAACGGGCGAAGCTTTCCGAGCGCTTCAAGATTTTGTCCATACCGCACACCGTCATCATCTTCCATAATGCTTCCAAGCTTCGTGTCATAGACAATAGGTGCTATCTCCTCTTTAAA
>JBFEYG010000113.1:0-8071 GCA_041562275.1 Sulfurimonadaceae bacterium
AAGAACTAAGCTTAAAGAATACATTAAAACGTATATTTTAGTATATATTTATAATATTTTACAAATTATAATGTGTAATATATACACATAAGTTATTACAACATATGTTTAATTGAATATATTGTATTATAAATTGTACTAAGTATACAGAATATCGTATAAACTTCGAGCATTATTTCAATATCTGGATTACAGTGATGAATATAGATCAAGAGACTTGGATATAAGTTTGACAGAGAGTTTGGACCGGGGAGTCTCTTTATCGAAGGTTTAGCAGGATACGGATGCAGACAAAAAAGGTTTGTTTGGGAATAGATATCAGCAGAAGAGAGTAGGTTGAAAGAGGTCTTTTCTTAGTCGGGCAGATAGAGTTCGATGCCGACAGGTTCCAAGACGATCTTATCTTCATTCTTATGGATACTGAAGGGTTCAAAGGTCTTGGCATCAACCGTACGGTAGATCAGAGACTGTTTGAGCTCTGGCAGTACAAACTCTATGATATTGAGCCCGTTGACAGGTGCCATGATGGTAATTACAGCATCATAATGGCAGAGTTTGATCGCGTTGATCTCTTCTGCTTTCTTATCCAGTTCACCTTTGAGTTCCGCTACGTTTTGAGGAGAATGCTTTTTGGCATTTTCAAGTTTTTCCTTAAGCTCCTCATACTCTTCATCTAGAAAATGAAGTTTGCTCTGTGCGGTCGGAAGTTTTCTGTAGTCGATGACAAAATGGTTATCTTCTCCAAGGATACGTTCAATAGTGATACTTTTGGATGCAAAAACTTTCAGGTTGTGTTTAACCGACTTGACAGTGACATGTTCTGCACAGATCTGGCCACCGAGTGCAGCGTTGACCGTGACATGGGTAGCATAGACAGTGCCGCCTTCAAGCGAGTTGATCTCTGCTTTATGACAGCGCAAGGTCCCTTTGTGGCGGTTGACCTTGGCTGTTCTTGCCGTGACAAAGGCATCATTGTGTGTGGCCCCGTCAATGACGACATCTTTTCCCTCGACACGTGACTTGGGTCCCATATGCCCGGTGATGTGAACACTTTCCGAGATCAGTTCGGCACCTTCTCCCAGGCTGTCTCGGGTCACATCGGTCTGTGCGATCACGACAGAGACCTCATTCTCCTCTTTTTTTGTCAGCCTTCCCTGAGAACGTTTGAAGGTCTCTAAAACGATCTTGTTTGAGATAGAGAGTTTGTTCTTGTGTGTACTGACAAAGCCGCGTTTTTTGGAGTAGTATTTGATCTCAAGCGGATCTTCCTGGACATTGATCGTCTCTGCATCGATCTGATACTCGATCTTCGCGAGATTGTTGGTATCTCCATGCTCGATCCTTTGACCGAAGGCATTCAGCCCTGCTTTGCCGTAGATAGGTTTGACATAGGTTATGATAAGTTCAGACTCTTCGACCTCCGGAACATTTTTGTTGTCCAATTTTTCTGTCTTGTCCAGATAATGGTTGATGACCTTGCTTGGTTCGGCTATTTCAGGCTCTATCCCTTTGAAAAGTCGGATGGACTCTTCTTCGGCAAAACCGTTTTGATAGATCTTCTGAACAAATTTCTTCAGGTCTTTGATCATACAGTCGGAAAAGAGATTGACCATCATCTTGTTCTTGGCTTTGATCTTATTGAGTTCGGTATACAGAAGCTTCAGTATGTCCTGAGCGCTTATCTCGTCTAAAGGAAGTCTGGATTCCGGAGAGATGATGAGAAGAGGTTGGGTGGCAAACTCGCCTTTTTCTATGCGATAGACAAGATGGATCTTCTTCTTTTTTTTGGGGTGGACTTTGATCTTGTATATTTGCAAAAACCGGGTATGGTCTTTGATCAGTTTTTCTTTTGTACTGTACTCTTCTTTATATCCGTCGTGAAACTTTATAAAGGCTTCAAAGTTGCAGGTCTTGAAATAGGTCTGTACACCCATTACCGTAAAGTCGAGCTTTGCCAGAGGATAGCCGTGTTCAGCGGCATACTCTTTGATAGAGCTGAGAATACTTTTGGTATGGATGATATCTTGTTCTACAGCCACATTGTGCCTATGTATATTTCAAAAGATCGCTATAGTCATAACGATCGAAATCAAGATAAAAGAGCCCGTTTTTCAGAAGTATACGGGAGTCAGAGCCGAAGGCTTCGGCAAATCTTCGTTTTATGCTCTTTCGTTGGGATGATTTTAAGTCCAAAGAACGAAGGTACTGCTTAAGCTCTACGGGTTCTTGTTCTTTGCCGCCTTCTAGCTGCCCTTCGATCGCAACCTCCGTCGCCAAATAATCCTTTGGTGAGGCTGCACTTTCCTGAAGCAGTTTGATGTTGATCAGTTCAAGAATACTTTTGAGCTGCGTATCTTTATCCGAATAGACTTTTTCGATACGCGAACGCTCTTCTTTAAGAAGCTGCTCTTTCTCATCGACAAGCCTGTCGACCTTCGCTTCAAGCTCCTCTATCTTGCGTTTAAGATAGTGGTTCTCTTTTTGATACAGACCGATGACGGTTGCAACTGTGGTCTTCTTTTGTGGCGCTTTCGTCTGGTGATTGTTCTTTGTCTCAGGCGCATCTTCTCTGGAAGAAGAGTGTTCATCATCTTCATACTGGACCTGCGGCTTTGCTGAAGAGGCATCACTCGCATGATAAGGGACCTGATGTTTGGGCACGACGATATAGGTCGTATCGTTTTCGATGATATAGTTCAGCCGGTTACGGCGAAGGCGGGACTGGACCATTTCAGGTGAGATACTGTAAGCATTGGCATATTCTTCAATAGTAAAACGCATAGACTTCCTTTTGCTTATTCTAGTGTCAATGAATTGAATTTAATGTTGGGAGGATTTATGACACTCCCCTTGCGTAACCATACAAGATAGCCTGACCAGCTGTTGTCGTGCTTGTCTTTAAAGGTCTGAATACCGGATCGTTTAAACTCCTGCTCAAGCAGGAGCGCTTCAAAATCAGGATAGAGCTCTAAAAACCTCTTAAAAGAGGTATATGCAGCGACAGAGACAAAGACAGTACTGATAGAGTAGTCTCTGTGTTCCAGGTAACGGGCACAGTGGTTCAGACCGTCACCGATAAAGTTTGCATGGCCCAATATATCGATAAACTCATATATCCGTCCTGTATGTACAGCAATACGTATTCCTTTAAAATAAGAGAACTTTGCAGAGATCAATTCGGAAAAATGGTTAAATGAAAGACCGAGAATAGTCCCGAACCCTTTCATTCTGGGGTTTAAGATACAGTAAAACCCGTCTCCTGTCGGAATAAAACCCAACACCATCTGTGAAAGGCTCATATCCGAGTTGGAAAGGAGCTTCTCAAGCATACGCGTGTAACTCTGTGTCAAATACTGGATAAGTTCGAGCTGTTGATGCGAAGTCAGTTTGGTGAAACTGATGATATCCACAAGAACGATATCCGTATTATAGTCACGTGATGGCGGTTTTGGCACATGTATCCCTGACAATTTTTGTTTATAATAGTATTATTATCTATAAAAACAACTAAAACAGAATGATTTTGTGTTAGTATTATTTTACAAAAGCAATAAGGAATATGTTTATGAAACGCAGAAGTAAGATCTTAGCTACTGTCGGCCCTTCAAGTAATGATGTAGAGAGTTTAGAGAAAATGATCCGTGCAGGCGTGAACGTATTTAGAATGAATTTTTCGCACGGCAGTCATGAAGATCACGAACAAGTCTTGAAAAACATCCGAACAGCGACTAAGAACTGCGGATGGGTCGTCGGCGTTTTGCAGGACATTTGCGGTCCGAAAATACGTGTAGGGACATTGGACAAATCCTTCAACCTGAAGACGGGAGACAAGCTTGTCTTCATGCGCGAGACGATCCAGGGGTATCAGGAGTCAGAAGACAGGTATGTACTGAGTATCAACCAGCCTTCGGTCTTAGATCTGATCAAAACAGGGGAGTATATCTATCTTTATGACGGCCGTATACGGGTGAAAGTCGATGAGATAGCCGAGGGCGCAGTGACGGGAATCGTTGAAAACGATGGTGTACTCGCTTCGAACAAGGGTGTGAACTTCCCAAACACAAAGATCAATATCAACATCATCACTGAAAAAGACAAGGCGGATATGCTCTGGGGTATCAAAAACCAGGTCGATTTCATGGCGATCTCTTTCGTGCAAAATGCGGATGATATGCGGCAGGCCCGTGCTATCTTGGATGAGCATGGCGGTTATCAGGAACTGATCGCCAAGATAGAGAAGTTCGATGCGGTCGAAAACATAGACGAGATCATAGCCGAAAGTGACGGGATCATGGTCGCACGCGGCGACTTGGGCATCGAGGTTCCTTACTATATGGTACCGACAATCCAAAAAGAGATCATCAAGAAAGCAAATGCCCAGGCAAAACCGGTCATAACAGCTACACAGATGCTTCTGTCCATGACGGAGAACGAGATCGCAACACGCGCGGAGATCTCGGATGTGGCCAATGCGGTATTGGACGGAACGGATGCGGTGATGCTCTCCGAAGAGTCTGCTATCGGGCATAATCCTACTTTAGCGGTTCAGACGATGTCCAATACAATCATTCAGGCCGAGACCATATACCCTTTCAACAAGTTTGACAAGTTTAAGAACCGTGATGCGAAGGATGTTATTGATCTTTCAACGACGCAGCTTGCGACGAAGCTTAACTCCAACGGTATCTTGGCGCTGACAACATCAGGGATGTCGGCGAAGAAGATGTCACGCTACCGTCCTGATGTGGATATCCTGGCAGTGACACATGATGATAAGATCGCCCGCAAGCTTACTTTGGCCTGGGGTGTGGCTCCTGCCTTTTCCGTACGCAAGAACAAGCTGGACCTGATGCTCTCGGAAGTCATGCATACGGGACTTGACCGCGGTGTCATCAAAAAAGAGAACACCTATATCCTGACGGCGGGAGACCCCGTCGGTGTTGCAGGAACGACGAACAATATCCGTATCTTGAAAGAGAACGAGATCGAGTATTTTGCGGGTCTAAGCGAGAAGAAAAAGAAAAAAGAGGAACCAAAGGCGGCGACACTTTTTTAAGGGTTTTATACATTAAAAGTGATATGATGGTAGGAAGATTCAGGGCGCATATGATTGCCTAGTGGGTGCTCGAGCGGCCTTGCTAAGGATAATCGTATGGAACAAGAACTCTTGAAAATGTGCGGGTACAGGTTAGATCAGCGAAGTTTGGATCTTGTCAATGAGATCAAGAGTAATTATCTCTACTTTGATGAGATCGTAGAAGCATTAAGGGATCTTCAGCCTTTTTTAGAACACAGCGACTATTATCTCTCTTTACGCAGCGGTCATCATATGATCAAGATCAAAAACGATCTGTTAAACGAGGATGATGTCATCTCGCTTGATGGTGAGATCCTTGTCTGGGCAAATGAGCACAATATAGAGTTGCAAGAAGAACCGGGACAGATATTGATAATGGGAATACGGCCGGAAAATTAGGGAGACGATATAAAACGACTGATACTGATATGCCTTTTAGGAAGTTTGGTCCTGGAGGCAAGGGACATAAGTGCTTTTATAGAGGATTTTAAAGCACAAAAATACGATGAGGTCTGCGATAAAGGGATGGCTCTTTACTATGGCGGCTATACGGACGAGAACTTTGTTTCGCTTGTAGGTGTGTCCTGTGCCCAGGTAGACCGGATAAATCTGCTGGGAATGTTGCAGCGCTCTCTGGTCAGCAGCAAATCCTCACGCGAAAATGCTTCCTACTTTTCTACACTTATCCTGCAAAAACGCTTGATCTATCAGTTTATGATCGATGATATGGATGTAAGCAGACTCGTTCTTCCCGCATCTACACATCTACTCTCGCGCGTGTTTGAGCAGTTGAGTGCAGGTAGATACAAGGTTCTTTCCGCTTCCCCAAAACTTGTTGAGCTCGATGCCAATGGCAGAAAGATCATTCTTTCACTTTCTGATGACGAACCCATTAAAGTGCTGATAGACGAGTACACGACAGAGGGTGAGCTGGAACGTCACTGGTATCAGTAGATTTAAAAGGTGTCTTTAATGAAAAAGAAAATTATTATAGCGTTGCTGATTTTGGGCTCGGGATTGTTCTTATATCAGGGGTTTTCACTTCTTTTCCACGGCGAACAGAAGGTGGAAAATCATGAGGGCAACAGCTCGGATTGATTTCATCTCAAATTTTTACAAAGGCTTACTGTTTAAGCCTTGCCTTGCTTGGAAACTGCATCGTCACACAGTGAAGACTTCCGTGCTGACGTATCAGTGTAGAACAGTCGACAGCTACGATCTCTCGTGAAGGAAAGACCTTCTGCAGCGTGTCCAATGCTTTTTGGTCACTGGCATCATTATAGACGGGTACCAAAACAGCTTTGTTCATGATGAGGAAGTTTGCGTAGGTCGCAGGAAGACGTTCATCTTCGTCGTAGATCGCCCGTGTAAAAGGAAGTGGTATCAGCGTGAACGCTTTACCGTCTTGATCTCGAAACGCTTTGAGTTCTGTTTCCATTTTTTCAAGCGCTTCAAAGTGCTCATCTTCTTTGTCTTCACATCTTAGATAGACAATCGTCTCTGCATCCACAAAACGTGCGAGGGTATCGATATGGCTGTCCGTGTCATCACCGCTGAGGTATCCGTGTTCGAGTGAAAGGATATTACTCACCCCAAAGGCTTCTTTTAAGATATCCAGGCTCTGCTCTCGTGAAAGAGCGGCATTACGGTTAGGATTGAAGACGCACTCCGAAGTGATGAGCAGCGTACCTTTTCCATTACTTTCTATCGCCCCGCCTTCAAGGATGAAATCGATGCTTTTCATGGGCGCATCATAGAACGTTGAGAGCTTTTTACTCATCGTATTGTCCAGGCTTGCGTCAAACTTCCCGCCCCAGGCTGTAAATACAAAGTCCAACAGCAGAGGCTCACTGTCTTCGTAGACCGTGATCGCGGATGAGTCCCTTGCCCAGGTGTCATTGGTAGGGACTTCTACGAAACGGATGTTTTCATAAGAGGTGAAATGTGCCTTGACACGTGAGATCTCATCACAGACGACAAGACACTGCTGGTATTTAGCTATGGCATTGATAATATCAACGAAGTTCTTTTCTGCTTCTTCAAGGTAGTCACTCCAGTCACTCTTCTTATGGGGAAAGACCACCTGTACAAACGATTGTTCTTCAAACTCTGCGGGTAAACGTCTCATCTTTATATCTTATCCTTGTTGGGTATTCCGTGCTATAATTTCGCCATGTCCTATATAGAACTCAATAAATCATCATTTTTTAATAATCTTGACATTATCGCGCAAAAAACTGCAGATACAGCTAAAATCTCGCTTGTCTTGAAAGATAATGCCTACGGTCACGGTCTGCTTGAGGTTGCTACGATGGCACAGGAGTACGGAATATCCAAGGCAGTCGTACGCCGTGAGGCAGAAGCTGAGCAGATCAAGGACTTCTTTGACTATATACTGATCCTCTCTCCGAGCTTTCCCGTAGCCAACACCAAGGATTACAATTATACGATCAATGCCCTCTCGGACATTCCAAGGTTTCCCGCCAACAGCCGTGTAGAGCTTAAAGTCGATACAGGTATGCATCGCAACGGCATCGCTATGGATAAGCTTGAAGAAGCCTTCACCATGATAGACGCTCAAAAATTAGATCTTCAAGCCGTGTTTACACATTTCAGGTCGTCTGATACGATGAGCGCGGAATGGTTCTGGCAGAAGAAGAACTTTGAAGAGGTCAAAAAAAGCTCGTTGTCGTATAAGAAAAAACTTCGTTTCCACTCATGCAATTCGGCCTCCCTCTTTCGCACTTTGGCGTGTGACGAGGATATGGTACGTGTTGGCATTGCGGCCTACGGATGTCTGCAGATGGACAAGGGATTTGAAGAGACAGGGCTCAAGCCGGTACTCTCCCTGTATGCCGACAAGATTAGTTCCCGCCGGCTTGAAAAGGGTGAGAGATTGGGGTACAACGCTACCTTTGTGGCTAAGGAAGAGACAGAGGTCACGAATTATGATATCGGTTATGCCGACGGTCTGATGCGTTCGCTTTCGAACAA
>JBFEYG010000114.1:0-8051 GCA_041562275.1 Sulfurimonadaceae bacterium
AAACTCCATAACCAGACAATAACACTGACTGTAATATACGAAGACTAGCATGAACCGTTTACTCAAAGCACAGTTAAAAAAAGTCTATGGAAAAGACTTCAAGATCAATGAGAGTCCTGAAGAGTTTCAAAAGTTCCTGAAACTCCTCAGTCACGCTTATGACGACTTCTATATGGAGCGTCTGATGCTTGAAAACGTACTCGAGGTAAACTCAAAAGAGCTTACCGAAGCAAACCATCAGGTCAGTAAGAACCATGAGCTTCTTCGCAGTGTCACCGAATCCATAGATGATGCTGTCTTTTATAAGGACCTTGAACTTAAGTACATAGGCTGTAATGGTCATTTTTCAGATCTTGTCGGCTTAAGCTCTGAGGAGATAATAGGCAAAGATGACTATGAACTCTTCGAAAAAAGCGAAGCTGCTGGTTTTCGTGATATTGACACCCGGCTTCTTGAAAACGGCAGACCTATGAAATTCAAAGAGTGGCGTACGGTCAGTAATGGGGAAAAGCGCTATTTTTCGACGGTCAAATCACCGCTTCGCAACTCAAAAGGAGAGACCATAGGTATCGTTGCCGTCGCTCGTGATATCACCCAGCAGTACAAGATGGAAGAAGACCTTGCATCCAAACAGCTGCTTTTGATACAACAGGGAAGGCATGCTTCCATGGGGGAGATGATCGGAAATATCGCACACCAATGGCGACAACCGCTGAATGCTCTTGCTCTGGTCATCCAAAAGATAGGGTTCTATCAGAAAAGAGGTCTTTTGGATGAAAAGAAAATCGATGCGACCATAGAAAAAAGTATGGATCTGATCAACGGGATGTCCAGTACTATAGATGATTTTCGTGAGTTTTTCAATCCAAACAAGGAAAAAGAGCCCTTTGCTGTCCGTAAGGCCATTGAAACAGCATATGCTATCGTCGAATCAGCCTTTGCAAGCCATATGATTGAATATACGCTTGAGATGCCTGAAGAGCTCGAGATAGAGGGTTATAAAAACGAGTTCTCCCAAGTCATTGTCAATCTGCTTAACAATGCAAAAGATGTCCTTATTGAAAAGGGTGTGTGCCCGGCCCAGATCAAAATAAACGTAAAAAAAGACAATTCAGACCTTTCCGTTCAAGTCTGCGACAATGGCGGCGGGATACCGGATTCGGTGATAGAAAAGATATTTGATCCCTACTTCTCGACCAAAGACGAGGGCAAAGGGACAGGCATCGGTCTGTATATGTCTAAGATGATCATAGAAGACCACATGAAAGGAAAACTCTACGCTTCCAATACAGATGAAGGCGCCTGTTTTACGATAAAGATCTAAACGAAAAGATCAGGCAAGTTTTCCTGCGACAAAAACAGAAAGGATCTTTCCTGAAAGCTCCTCATTCGCATAAAGGCTCTGGACATTATCCACGCGTGTCGTCCCTTTAGGATCAAACAGCACAAGATCGGCGGCCTGCCCCACTTCAATAAGACCTGCATTTTTCTTGATCATCTGCGCTGGTGTCAAAGAGACCATCCTGCTAAGCTCAGACAAGTCTATCAGACCGCTTTTTACAAGTTTGGTGTAGTACAGGGGCAAGATCTCTTCTATCGCTTCGGTCCCGTAAGCCGCATCATAAAAAGCGACCTCTTTGTTCACCTTCGATTGCGGTGCATGCAAGGAGGTCAAGATATCGATCTCGCCGTTTCTCAAAGACTCCCGCAAACTCTCCTTGCCTTTTTCATCGGCAAGAGGCGGAAAGATCTTCGCATAAGTGTTAAAACTGTCGCAGGCTCTGTCATCCAGGGCCAGATGGTGGATAGAGATCTCAGAAAAGACTTTTAGACCCTCTTTTTTGGCAGCTTTGATCATCTCTATGGAACGCCGCGTGAAAAGACCTTTGAAGAGGACCTGTACATCAAAATATCGTGCTATCTCTATCATCTTGCTCACGTGAATGATCTCACCCAGAACAGAGATCCCCGGAAGACCGAGACTCGCCGAGACCTTGCCTTCAAACATCACGCCATTACCGTTTAAAGCCTTGTCCTCGGCTGTACAAAAGACCGTTCCTGCATACATCTTCATATACTCAAAAACACGGCGGATAAGGTTGCTGTCAACCGCGCTGCTGAGTGCAGGTGCAACGGCTCCTTTTTTCAGCAGGATGGCAATATTGCTCAAAGCCTTATCCTCTTGTGTGGCACAGATGGCGGACTCTATCTTTGCCCCCGCCTGTTTGCCCTCAAGGACAAACTCCAAAACGATCTCATTGTTGATGGCAGGTTCACTGTCCGGATTTAAGACAAGAGTACTTACACCGCCTTTGACCGCCGCTTTGGAAAGGGCCTGCAACTTTGAAGCATTGAGCTGCCCGTCTGCTAAAGAGACGTTAAGATCGATCAATCCGGGAAGAAGATAGGCGCCTTTGGCATCAAGTGCCTCATCTCCTTCAATCGTCGATGCGATTTCCGTGATCAAGCCGCCTTGTATCTCTACATCCGCTTCTCTTTCACCGGTGGCGTCACATAAAATCGCATTTTTGATAATCATAAAGATCCTTTTTAAATATTGCTATAATTCTAACAGAAAACTCTTTAAGTGGTATATCTATGTATAAAAAAATACTCTTTTTTTCACTGCTCTTCTGTCTCGATTCCTATGCGGATAGCGACCCTTACAAAGAAGGCGAAATCTTATACTCTCAAAAAGGCTGTAACGGCTGTCACGGGGTTGAAGGAGAAGGAATGCACACCTATCCAAAACTTGCCAATAAGCAGAAATACCTTTTGGTCAAAAAACTGAAGTTTTACAGAGGGAAAAAAGGTGTTATGGATCAAACAGCGCAGATCATGATTCCCTTTGCAGAGAACCTCAGTGATGATGAGATAAGCTATCTCACCACCTATTTGTCAGAGTTTAAAGCAGACAAAGATGCACCCCGGTACGAGCTTCAATATGAGTCATGGGGTGATGGCGGAAGTTAATACCTGCCCTGCCGGCAGACTGCGGCAGGCTATTTCTTGGCTTCTTCCAGGACCGTATTGATCCTGCTAGTAAAGTCTTTGACATTGCTTGCCCCGTTGAGGCCGTACCCGATCTTCTTGCCCGCAGCGTCTGTAAAATAAAATGCAGGTGTTCCTATATATTTGAACTGCTCAGGAACGCTGTCCTCATGTATATCCAGATAGACCGGCACAAAGTTCTTCTTCAGCAGCGCGTTGACCGCACTGTCTTCAAAAACAATATTTTCCATGTACCAGCACGCGTCGCACCCCTCTTTTGAGAGCATGACCATGACCAGTTTGTTCTCTTTAGCTGCCTGAGTTTTTGCTTCTTCATAGGAGTGCAACCACTCTTGTTCTGCGAACAGGCAAACCGTAAAAAACACGAGGCTTGTCAAAATCTTTTTCATCATCTAGCTGCTGGCTTTATAGTTTTTTTAGGAGTTCATCCGGCGGGATAAAACCTATGGTTCGTTTACTCTTGATCTCATCTCCGTTCTCATCATAGAAGATAAGTGCAGGCGGACCAAAAAGACCGAACTTCTTGCTTAAGGCTTTTTCTTCGTCCGTATTAGCCGTAACATCAGCCTGAATAAGCACATAGTCTCTCCATGCTTCTTTCACTCTTGCATCGGCAAAGGTGACATGTTCCAACTCTTTACACGCCGTACACCATTCAGCAGCAAAGTCCAGCATGATCTTCTTGCCTTTTGAGTCTGCAATGATCTTGTCCAGTTCAGCAATAGAATGTATCTTTGTAAAACTGTTCTCTTTAGCCGTTTCATTTCCAGGACTCGCCTGTATGACACTCGGTGATGAAATAAGTTTTTCAAGAGGATTAAACATGCTTGAAGCATTGGTGATCGAACCAATAAAGAGTGCTACAGAGACCAACAGCACCATCATACCTATGCTCTTTTTAGCCCCATAGCATGGGTCACAATAGGCTTCGTCTTTGACTTCGAAGGCACCTATACTTACAGCGACAAACATACTCAAAGCAGACCATAAGAACATGATGACACTGTTATCCAGAATACGGCTTAGCATCCAGATGGCAACGGCAAGCATCATCACACCGAAAATCGACTTGACGGCATCCATCCAGGATCCCGGACGCGGCATGAACTTGCCCGCACCGGTGCCTACAACAAGCAAAGGAACACCCATTCCCATGGAAAGCGCATACAAGGCCATACCGCCTAGAAAAGCATCGCCTGTCTGAGAGATAAAGCCCAAAGCAGCCGCCAAAGGTGCTGCGACACAGGGACCTACGATAAGCGCTGAGAGCAGCCCCATTACGGCAATCGAAGTATACCCTTTTCCTCTGCTGTCTGTCTTGCGGTTAAGATAAGACTGTAGGGCTTGCGGCATCTGTATCTCAAAAAGTCCAAACATGGACAGCGCCAAAAGAATAAACACTCCCGAGAAGACGGCTATAACCCATGGTGTCTGAAAAGCAGCCTGTACACCTGCTCCGCTTAGCCCCGCAATCACACCGGCTATTGTATAGGTGATCGCCATCGCCTGAACATAGACCATTGAGAGCCAAAACGCTTTTCTTGTCGTCATATCAGACCCGTGAGAAACGATCACACTCGATAAGATAGGCACCATCGGGAAGACGCAGGGTGTCAGTGACAACAGCAGGCCGAAGATGAAGAATCCGCCCAATATATACAAGATGTTACCACCAGCGAGCAAGGCTGTTACCGGGTCTTCATCTTTAATCAAGCCTTCTTCTTCGTCCAAACTCAAAACAGGCTGTGCACCTTCAGTTGTTCCTGCTCTTTGTAATACAGAGAGATCTGCTACAAGATCAAAGACCTTCGTGCTTGGTTCATAGCAAAGTCCCTGGTCTGAACATCCTTGATAATTAAGAACAAGAGAAAAGGCAGCAAGACCCGAGTTTCCGGAACGGTTGACAAGCGGAACACTCAGGACCTGGCCGTTAAGATACACTTTCTCTCCGTCATGCTCTACCCCATCAGGAAGTGTAAAAACGCCTGCTTTGACATTCTCGTTTTCTTGTACTTCTATCGTGACCTGTTCTTCATACACATAGATATCATCTGCGAGATCAAAGGTGATGAGCGCTTTATCCTTGGCAACTTCTGCTTTAAAGATAAATGCCTCTTCCAATGATAAGAACTTGTTTTGTGCAAATAGAGGTGTTAAAAGTATAAAAAGCAAGCTTATAGATAGTGTTAAAAATCTCATTAATGTCCTTTAGGGGAGTGATTTTACCCATATTATAATAAACATTGTTTTAATTAATAAAAATAATTCTCATTGAATAAAAGTCTATTAGTTACTATTAAGATAGATCAGGTTTATACCTTTTAGTCTCAAAAATCAGGGTCAGGGATAAATAAATACCACTGAACTTGTATTTCTCTATTTTTTTATAACAACATATTAATCCCAAATTACCTTATTCTCATAGCCCTATGAACGCTGTTCCTCAAGAAGAACGCTCAAAGTCCCTTAAATACTTTTACACTGTTTTAATACGACCGGATCTATAATAGAATAAGACAAAAGGAGTAGAGATGGGTAGTAAAGGCAATATGCTCGGTGATGACAGTGACACTCCCGATGAGATTCAGGAGAACGTCCACGAAGAAAGACGCGCAGAGAAGCAAAAACATTTAGCAAAAGTTGAGAGACGTCAAAAAGGAAAGTCCAAGCGTGTATCGATATGGGTAAAAGAGGAGACGCTGATCTATGAAAAAGAGCTCAAAAGACTTCAAATAGAGCTTTTAAAGATGCAAAACTATGTGAAGGAAAAAGGCCTGAAGATCATGATGATCTTCGAAGGTCGTGATGCTGCCGGAAAAGGCGGTACCATCAAGCGAATAACAGAGCACCTCAATCCGCGCGGTGCACGGGTTGTCGCTCTTGACAAACCTTCGGATACGGAAAAGACACAGTGGTACTTTCAAAGGTATACGCATTACCTTCCATCCGCCGGAGAGATCGTGCTGTTTGACCGCAGTTGGTATAACAGAGGCGGTGTTGAGCCCGTTATGGGTTTTTGTAGCCAGGAAGAGCATAAAGAGTTTTTACATGAGGTGCCCGATTTTGAACGTATGCTGGTCAACTCTGATATCATCATGCTCAAGTTTTATTTTTCTGTCTCCAAACAAGAGCAGTCAAGGCGTTTTAACAAACGAAAGACAGATCCACTGAAACAGTATAAACTCTCTTCCGTCGATGAGAAATCACAGGAGATGTGGGACAAATACACCATTGCCAAGTACTCCATGCTGCTGGCATCGCACACAGCACATGCACCATGGACTGTCATACGATCTGACGACAAGAAAAAGGCCCGTATCAACACAATAAGGCACATTTTAAGTCATATTCAGTATCCTAACAAGATCAAAACAAAACATTTACGTCCTGACCATGATATTCTGATTGCCGGTGAACAGGAGATCAAAAACATGGAAAGCGGGATGTCTTTGAAAAAATATGAAAACGAGGAGGGATAAGCAATGAAAAATACGATCTTGATCACGCTTGCAGTGTTTGCTCTTGGTACTGCTTTCAGCGGCTGTGAGCGTAATGACTACCAGCATCCGATGCACCGTAGCAACTAAAGCCTAAAAAAGCTTTAGTCTTGCCGAAAATCCGTAAATGCGGTTGCACGAAGTGCAAAGTTTATACAAACGAGAGTATCTCTTTTTCTATATCTTCTTTATCAATGATCGTGGTCTGCGTCACTTCTTTATCAAAAAGCCCGCGGATCATATCCGGGATCTTGACACCGGCTGCCGCTGCAATAGATTTCAATGCATCAATATCATGGGCATCGACTTCACCTGTCAACGCATTGGCAATTGTCGGTGAAAACTTCGTCCATTCTGCTGTTGAATATGCGATCGTCTTGATGTTTTTGGTCGCACAGCTATCGTATGCTTTGAAACATGTGGCCGTATGCGGGTCCATCAGATAACCCTTCTCAAAAGCTTTTTTGATATAGGCCTTACCTTCATCTCCCTTACAGAAATCAGCAGAGAAGACACTTTGCAAGGTATAAAGCTCATCCGAACTCAATTCGTAAACATTGTTATCCTGAAGCTCGTTCATCAAGGTTTTTGTGCGCGCAGCACCAAACATATCAAACAAGATACGTTCGACATTTGAGGACTTCAAGATGTCCATAGCAGGAGAAGTCGTAGAGACGACAGATGAGTCCCTCAAGTCATATTTACCCTCATTGATCAAACGGGTCAATACGTTGTTCTCGTTGGAAGCGATAATGATCTTTTCAACAGGCAGTCCCATCTTCATCGCATAATATCCGCCAAGAGCATTGCCAAAGTTTCCGCTTGGTACATCAAGGTAGACTTTTTCGCCCATCTTTATCGCGCCCATACGCACCAGTTCAAGGTAGGAGTGGATATGATAGATGATCTGAAAAATGATACGGCCGAAATTGACCGAGTTTGCTGCGGACAAATGGATATTGTCTTCTTTAAGTTTCGATTTGAAACTCTCAGAGTCCAAAAGCCGCTTAAGTGCATTTTGGGCGTCATCAAAGTCACCTTTTATACCGATGACCTTAAGGTTTTTAGCATCTTCTGTCACCATCTGAAGACGCTGTACATCTGAGGTACCGCCGTCAGGATAGAGACATGCCACCTGGACATTGGCACGATTTTTAAACGTCTCAAGCGCAGCCGGACCGGTGTCACCGCTCGTTGCTGCTAGAATAAGATAGTTCTCATTCTTTTTCTGCGCAATAGAAGAGAGCACGATTCCAAAGGGCTGAAGTGCCATATCCTTAAATGCACGGGTCGGACCGTGATAAAGTTCACTGACATACAGGTTCTCTTCGACTTTGACAACGGGTACTGGGTTCGCAGCATCATCAAAGTTGTCATACAGGTCCAAAGCTTCGTACAGGACCTCTTTGTCAATATCGATACCGAAGGCACGTAGCATGTCCATTGCCATGACCTTATAGCTTGAACCAAGATGTTTTTCTAAAAAGACCTGTCCAAGATCAGGGAGTTTCAAAGGGACATAAAGTCCTCCAAAAGAAGCGA
>JBFEYG010000115.1:0-7999 GCA_041562275.1 Sulfurimonadaceae bacterium
ATAGTCAAGAAATCATTCAAACCTAGGTTCGACTGTTCTCTTGTTCTTCTGTCACGAATCGCAACTGTTTTGTTCTCGACTTCTTCGTCGCCCAAAACAATGATCATCGGGACACGCCCTTTTTCTGCGGTTCGAATACGTTTGTTAAGACTGTCGTTTTTATCGAAGATCTCAAAATCCGCACCCAGATCGATAAGTTTATCCGCTATTTCTTTCGCATAGGCATTGTGCGTTTCTGCAATAGGAACGATTGCAACCTGCGTCGGAGCGATAAACATTGGGAATTCACCCGCATAGTGTTCCGTCAATATACCAATAAAACGCTCAAACGAACCTAAAATTGCTCTGTGAATCATAACCGGCTGGATTTTATCGTTGCCTTCGCCAGTATATTCCAGTTCAAAACGCTCCGGAAGATTGAAATCCAACTGGATAGTCCCGCACTGCCATTCACGTCCGATAGCATCGGTTATTTTGATATCTATTTTAGGGCCGTAGAATGCTCCGCCGCCCTCATCGATCTCATACGGCAGGTTGTTTTTGTCCATTGCCGTCTTAAGTGCATTTGTAGAGATCTCCCATACTTTGTCGTCACCGACAGCTTTTTCAGGCTTCGTTGAGACCATCATCTTGTAGTCAAATTCGAATGTCTGCATGATCTTGTCGACAAAGTCAACGACTTCGATGATCTGCTCTTCGATCTGATCAGCCGTACAGAAGATGTGTGCGTCATCCTGCGTAAACTCGCGCACACGAAACAGTCCGTGAAGTGCTCCGCTCAGCTCATGACGGTGGACGACACCGTATTCAAAATACTTAAGCGGAAGATCACGGTAGGAATGCAGATCATCCTCATACACTTTGATATGACCGACACAGTTCATCGGTTTGACACCGTATTCCTGCTCGTCGATCGTCGTGAAGTACATGTTCTCGCCGTAGTTCTGATAATGTCCGGATGTCATCCATAAAGACGAACGCAAGATCTCCGGACCGCGTACCGGTTCATACCCGCGCTTACGGTGGGCTTTGAACAGAAGACCTTCCAGACGTGAACGCATACGCGCACCCGCCGGAAGCCAGATAGGAAGACCCCCGCCGACCTCTTCACGGAATGTGAAAAGTTTCATCTCGTTACCGATCTTGCGGTGATCACGTTTTTCAGCTTCTTCGATCATCTTCAAGTGGGCTGCCAACGACTCTTTGTCCGCAAATGCTATTCCGTAGATACGCGTCAACATCTCATTTTTCGAGTCGCCGCCAAGGTAAGCACCCGCCAGTTTTGTCAACTTAAAAAAACGGATATGTTTTGTACTTGGAAGATGAGGACCGCGGCAGAGGTCTTCAAACTCACCCTGCTTGTAGATAGAAACGGTATCGGAAGGGATACGTTCCATTACGGCAAGCTTCAGGTGGTCATTGGCAAATTTTGCCTTTGCCTCGTCCATAGAGATCTCATACTTTTCGATATCATGTTTCTTCTTGGCAAAAGAGAGCATCTGCTTTTCGATACGTTTCAGGTCACCTTCGCCTATCTCAGAGTCAACCTTGAAGTCATAGTAAAAACCTTCTTTGACAACCGGCCCTACATAAAATTTCGCTTCAGGGTAGAGTGACTTTACCGCCTGCGCCATAAGGTGAGCCGTCGAGTGGCGAAGCACGTCAAGCGCTTCGGGAGAGTTATCCAACTCTATCGGTTCACCCTCAACACCCAGTGCTGCGGCTGTTTGTAAGTCTATGATCTCATCATTATGTCTAATCGCAATCGCGTCCATAAAACTTTCCTACATTGTGTTTATTAAAAAATAGTATTTTAAAAATTTCGTGAGTCTATCTAATTTATACTTTATAATCGATGAAGTAAACAAATTACAAGCATCCATCAGCTATGGCTCAAACGGGATTACCGGCCATGTTCATCTTTCAAAGCGCTTCAGATATTCCAGTACCTCTTGGTTGGAGCCTCTGAAAATGATCTGTTGAGAACGTTTTTGTATCTGATAGTCATACATGGGATCATAATACTCTCTTAGAAGGTATTCCGCCCACGCTTTATACGCATCAAGACTTCCGCTTCTTTTCTGCTCATCGACTGCGTTTACAAAGATAGCACAGACCTCTTTATGCCGTTCGCTGCCTATGCGTTTGAGTATGCGGTCCATGGCTTTTTGGATATCGCCCTGCCATGTCCCCAGCGGATCTTCATACCCTGCGCTTTGGTACATCTGCTGTGCTTCAAGCACATATTCCTTAAATGTCGTCTCGACCCGCTCCTCGGTTGAAGTCTCCAGTATCACACGCGGAGCCTCAGCCAGATAAGAGGCAAAAGGTTTGGGCAGATAGACACTCCCCACATTCTTACCTTCATCTTCAAAGACAAGTGTTTCAAAGCCTTTTTCCAGTTTTTGGATAAGGTCATAAGCCAAGGCATTCTCAAAGTTTATCTGCGTCGGTTGGGGAATAATCTTTCGCCCGAAGGAGGAGCCTCTGTGGTTTGCGAGCGCTTCCAGGTCGATAGCGTTCTGCAGTTTTTTGAGTAAAATGGTCTTTCCTGATCCGGTTCGTCCGCCCAGGACGATAGGCTTGAACCGACCGATCGACCTTTCTGTCTCTTCTATAAGGTAGTGTCTAAAAGCCTTGTATCCACCCTTTAGCCGGGTGATCTCTCTTCCGCTCTGGCTTATCCACTCCTGCGATATCTTGGAGCGCTGACCGCCTCTGAAACAGTAGAGCATGGCATCGGGTTGGGCCGCTATAGCGTCCAGCCAGGCCCGGACACGGCTCTCTTTCGTCTTTCCAGAGACCAATTCATGTCCGAGTTTGACCGCAGCAGAATTACCTTCTTCTTTGTAGCGGATACCCACAAGACGGCGTTCCTCATCATTCATCAGCGGAAGGTTCACGGCATTGGGAAAGGCTCCGTTTGCGAACTCTACGGGAGCACGGACGTCGATCAGCGGTGTGCCGTTTAAGACAATAGACTTAAAGTCGGAACTCAAAGGAAGGTCCGGCATCTAGCAGACCTCTATCAGGTGTTCGCCCTTTGCAGAGGTCTCACCGATCGCTTCGAGTCTCAGTCCTGCTGCTATAGCAGTCTCATGAAATACATCCAAAGCACTCTTCTTGACGATGACAAGCAGTCCGCCTGAAGTCTGTGCATCGCAGAGTATCTCACGCTGCTGCTGTGTCATCTCGCTGATCTTGTGGCCGTAACTCATAAAGTTCTTCCGCGCACCCCCCGGGATACAGCCGAGTTCTCGGTACTTTTCCACGTTCGGTAGTAAGGGGACCTTGTCAAACCAGACTCTCGCACTTATGTCACTGCCCTCACAGATCTCGCTCAGGTGCCCCAAAAGACCGAAACCCGTGACATCCGTCATCGCAACGACACCGTCCAGCACTGCCAGTTCTGCGCCGACTTTGTTCAGTGTCGTCATCGCCTCGATCGCCGGCTCGATGTGGCCTTCTTCGATCTTCTTCTGTTTCTGTGCGGTTGAGAGGATACCTATGCCCAGTGGTTTGGTCAAAAATATCTCACACTCTTCTTCGGCAGTCGTGTTACGCATCAGGTCTTTGTTGTTCACCGTCCCTGTCACGGCAAGTCCGAAGATAGGCTCCGGGGAGTCTATGGAGTGTCCTCCTGCAAGCGGGATACCCGCATCTTCACAGACTGCACGGCCTCCATCGATGACGGCACGCGCCACCTCAGCAGAGAGTTTGTCGATCGGCCATCCGAAGATAGAGATCGCCATCAAAGGACGTCCGCCCATCGCATAGATGTCACTCAAAGCATTCGTCGCAGCGATTCGCCCAAAGGTAAAAGGATCGTCCACGATCGGCATGAAGAAGTCTGTCGTGGAAAGAACAGAAGTCCCGTTGCCCAAGTCAAAGGCTGCCGCATCATCTTTGTGTTCGTTTCCGACAAGCAGTTTCGGATACTCGATGTTCGGCCGTGAACTCTGCAGGATCTCATCCAGCAGCATCGGCGATATCTTGCATCCGCACCCTGCTCCGTGGCTGTATTCCGTCAATCGTACCTGTTCCATTATCTTCCCTTGGTTTTGCTATACTTCATTGTGCATCTTTGAAAAACCCACTTTAAACATGTGTTTTTCAAAGAAGCCACGACATTATAGCACTTGGAGACTGATGATAGAGATACCCAATTTTAAAACGATGACGATCACGGATATCGTCTGTGACTACAACGGCACTATCGCCAAGGACGGGATCGTACTTCCCGAGGTCAAAGCCCTCTTTGAACAGTTGCGTGAACGCTACACCCTTCATGTCATCACGGCCGACACCTTCGGAAGTGTCAAAGCCCAGCTTGAAGGCTATGGTACCCAGATCAAAATACTCAGCAGCAGTGACCACACCCAGGAAAAAGCCGATTTTGTCCGCGGACTTGGGGCCGAGAGTTGTATAGCGGTCGGAAACGGGAACAATGACGCACTGATGCTGGAAACGGCGGCGGTGGGTATCGCTCTGATGGGGGACGAGGGCTGCAGCAAAGATGCCCTTTTACGTTCTGACATCGTCTGCAAAAACATCAGCGAAGCACTCTTCTTGCTGATCGAGACCAAACGTCTCATCGCCACCTTAAGAAGGTAAGTATTTCTTTCAGGCCCTTTTATTGGCTAATGCACACGGGATAAAGACTATAAATCGACCTTAATACCTGTATTTCTCTCCGCAAAAGACTTCTTCCGGCTCAACCGGTTTGGAAAAATAATATCCCTGGAAATAGTCGCATCCGACCTCTTGAAGCATCTTCATCTGGGTCTCTGTTTCAACTCCTTCTGCGATGACTTTCATGTTCAGAACGTGGCCTATCCCGACTATGGCTTCTGCTATAGCAAAGTCATTGGCGTCATTCTCAATATCGCGTATCAGCAGTTGATCGATCTTGAGCGTGTCGATCTTGAAGCGTTTCAGATAACCCAAAGAAGAGTACCCCGATCCAAAGTCATCCAAAGAGATGGACACGCCGACATTGTGCAGCTGTTCCAGAAGCTGCTGTGAAAGCTTGATGTCTTTCATAAGATAGGTCTCTGTGATCTCGAACTCCAGGTACCTCATATCCAGCCCTGATGATCCCAATACCCGCAGTATATGCCCTATCTGCTCTGTATTGAGCTGTCTTCCCGACAGGTTGATCGACATCACGATAGGACGCTTTCCTTCATTTTCCCATATCTTCTGCTGAGACAGGGCTTCTTGCAGTACCCATTGCCCGATAGGGATGATGAGTCCTGTCTCTTCGGCCAAAGGGATGAACTCGTTGGGACTGATCAGCCCTTTTTCCGGATGGTTCCAACGGATAAGCGCTTCCACTCCGACAAGCTCTTGCGTCTTGGCATTGATCTTGGGCTGGTAAAGAAGAAAAAACTCATTATGCATAAGCGCGTTGCGCAGATCCTCTTCCATGCTAAAGTGTCTTTGAACCGCCTCGGTAAGCTTCAGCGTGTAAAAACTGACGTTCTCCCCTACCGAGTTCTTGGCCTGACGCATCGCATTGTTCGCATACCGGAGCAGCTCTTCGTTGTTGCTTGCATCTTTGGGATATTCACTGATACCGATGCACCCTTCTATAGCAAAGGTGTGCGTGTCATATTTGACCGGCGTCTCGACTGCTTGGAGTATCTTCTTGGCAAAGAGATAGAGCTCATCATCTGATTCGGTACCTTCGATGAGGATCGCAAACTGGTCGGGAGCCACTTTGGCAAGAAAATGTTCCGAGCCAAGAAACTCGTTTAATCTTTCAGCTACCTTCTTGACGACTTCGTTGGCGGCCGTATGACCAAAGGTATCATTGATGACCTTGAAGCGGTTGAGATCAAGTACCAGCACGGTCACCTTGTGCAGTTTTGATGAGGAGACCGTTGTCGTATAGCGAAGCCAATCGAGAAACTTCTCTCTATTGGGAAGGTCCGTAAGCGTATCCGTGGAGGCGATATAGGAGACTTCGTTAAGGGCCTTGTCGCGCATCACGACAAAGGGTTTGACCACCCAGGCGTAGATAAGCGGGGTCGAAAAGATGAGAAGCAAAAAAGCATCAAGAAAGACCTCCCCCTCTGCCGGCAGAGACGATGCCAATGCATTCAGACCGATCATGATCAGCAGCTCGATGAGATATATGATAATGGCAATACGTATGATCACTTGTTTGATTGTCATTATCCGGTATTCCTTGAGTGCAGTATTTAAGAAGATGTCTGCCTAAACCTGTTATTATTATCGACCGTTTGTTGATTATATAGGCATTATATAAATATTATATAAAATACCCCAAAATATCCAAAGGCTGATTCTGCAGGACTCACTTTTTATAGGTAAAGTCAAGTTGGCCGCTGCTGTAGGTCTTTCCAAAACTTCCTTTGAGGTTGGCGACCTGCTTCAGGGCACTCTCAAGATCTTCTTCGCTCAGCGTGGAGAGCGGATGGATAAAAGCAGCATACAGCGTATCTTCGGAGACGGCATACCTCGCATCCAGGGCCAGATGGAAGTTGGAATACATCAGACTCTCTTTGATCTTTGGGGCCAGTACCGAATATTTTGTTATGGGAGAGATGATGCGCATGCGGTTATGGTCCTCATCCGAAAGCAGTGCCATCTTGACGCCCAGATACTTAAAAAACAGATACCCTTTCTGCTCTTCCAGGACCTCTGTGCTCTTCTTTACAAGAGTGTGTATCCTCTCCTGAGTCATCGGAGCATTCCCCGCTGCGGGCGCCTCTCTCTTCATCAGCTTTTTAAGTGTGTATTTTTCCATGATCTTACCGTTTCATCTCAGTTTCAAAGTCGTCTATGTGATGCGTACTCTACATTGGCCCGCTTCGCTAAGACCCTGTCTTTGCTTCTTTGTTTTTATGATTATAGCCTATAAAAGACACCCTCAAGCCGAGGTATTGCCTTCAGAAAAAGATGAACCCTTTCTGATGCTGCTGTTCTGCTCTGATAAGGATGAAAACACTTCTAAGTCTCCGCCCCGATAAACGTCTGAAAGCGGGATCTTTGGCATCAGCAATACATTCTGTGAAATCTCTGTCGATGCAGTAGAAGAGATTAGCTATAATTCTGTTTTAGAATTTATAAGAACGGATAGTCTATGAAACGTAAAATAGGAAAATTTAAAAACAGCATCGCCAACCTGGAGCTGATCGATCGTGTACTAACACAAAACACCATCATCCTCGCCGAAGAGGGATCGGGCAAGACACATCTGTCTAACATCATCCGAGAGTACGTAATGGACAATGATGTCCCGACACTCTACCTCGACTTCTCAGACCCTGATCTTGAAGCAGTAGAGTCGCGTTTTCAAAAAAGCGGCCGTTTTTTCTACCTGCGTTATGAGGAGACGGATGCCTTCGATGCGGCATTGCAAGAGGCTATAGCGCGCCGCGAGAACATCTACATGGCGGTCAATCCGAACTACTTCTCCAACAAACGCGACGTCAAAAGCCGTCTGTCGCATACGATCCAGACACCTGAGCTTCTTGAGAACTATTACTACTTCTTCCATGAGATCTCATTGCTTAATGCATTTTATACGAGATTTGAGGACTTTATGTTCTATATCCTCTCTCTGGTCAACCTCAAGAAATACGGCCTGACCTTCTTGACGCAGCCGCACGAGATCTTTGAAGACCATAAGATCAAACTGATCTTCTCTTTCCTATATCTTGGAAGATGTTCCAACGCGAACTACTACGATGCAGAGCTGAAGACACTGCCGACAGACACCTTCATCTACCAGCAGCGCCAGGACAAACGTACGCTCCTGTTCAATGCCATCCAAACCGACACCGTCACAATCGACCGCTAGCCGGTCGGTATAGCAAAAACTACTTCTCCAACAAACGCGACGTCAAAAGCCGTCTGTCGCATACGATCCAGACACCTGAGCTTCTTGAGAACTACTACTATTTCTTCCATGAGATCTCATTGCTTAATGCATTTTATACGAGATTTGAGGACTTTATGTTCTATATCC
>JBFEYG010000116.1:0-7916 GCA_041562275.1 Sulfurimonadaceae bacterium
TGATTACCTTTATGGCTTGGCTGGTTCTATCTTTATCTGCTTTTCTCAGCATTGCTCCTCTTTATAATCAATCATCCTTTGGGATAATTGTTTATGAAGTATCGCAGAGCGTTGTGATCATATATTAGTTTATAAAGCCCGCTATAAGCGATAATCAGTTAATCTAAATGAATAATAATTGTGGAGATATCTTGAAATACTTAATAGATTTTATCGATGTGAAAAATGTAGCAGAAGCAAAAATATATCAGCATCTTAAATGCTCTGAAGATGAAGGTAAGATCCTTCAGTATATGACAAAAAAGTATGTCTCAGGTATTGAAGATATCATCGTCTCTGATATGCTTCAGGACATATTCGGTGAAGAGAACTATGTCTATTTAGATTATCTTGATACGACAAAGTCAGCACTTGAGCTTGGCTGGATCGTGCAGCAGTCATTTCAGCCGCTCAAAATAAGTGACATGTCTAAGCTTGAGCTTTTAAACAGCGCGGTTTCTCTGACAGTCTCTTTTTTAAAGTTACTTGAAGAAGGAAACAGTGAACTGGTTCTACCTGAGATCAAATCGTATGAAGACCACTTGGAATATCTGCAGGACCAGTTCCTTCGCATTGAACTTTATCAAAAGATGAGTACGATACGTCATAATGTACATGAAAATGCGTTGGGTATCAATCGGGTGAGAAATAAACTCGAACTTCTAGAAAAGCGTATACAGGCTCGGTTAAACGTTACTAAACAAGAAGTCGTCTTAGAGAAGTTTTTTAAGCAAAAACGGTTTGAAGATAAAGAACAGATAATCTTTTTGGCACTTTTAAAAGAGGAATACTCTGCTGGAGAAAATAACCTGCGTGAGATGAATGTTTTGATCGATCTAATATCTCTGGATGAATATGAGCGCATAAAGAACCGTTCGCTACTTGAAGATGGATCTAAACTGATTGAAGGTGATCTAATCGATTATGAAGAGATGTTAAACCCTTTCGGAGGGATCAGTCGAGCTTTTTACATTGTAGATGATGTCCTGCAAGAAATAATACATCCGCAAAAGAAGAAAAAAGTGCGTAAGTTAAAACTTGACATGCTTATAAAAGATCAGGACATATTTGAACTGATTGAACCGCATACTTCAATGGAAGATGTTGTCTTGCATCCGAAAACAGAAGAGACATTAAACTCATTGATGCGACAGGTAGATAAAGAGGTGGTCGCACGTCTGCAAGACTGGGGCATCAAAGAAAAAAGATCCGGTATTGATGCACGTGTCATGTTCTATGGTCATCCGGGTACAGGTAAGACAATGACAGCTTACTCTTTGGCGAAGTCTCTAAAGCGCCAGGTCCTCGCCTTTGACTGCTCAAAGATCCTCTCTATGTATGTAGGCGAGAGTGAGAAAAATGTTCGAAAGATATTTGACACCTATTACGATTTAACACAAAAAACAAAATCAGAGCCTATCCTGTTACTAAACGAAGCAGATCAATTTCTTGGAGCACGCTCACAAGGGATTGGCAGCTCAAGTGATCAGATGCATAATCAGATGCAAAACATCTTTTTAGAGCAGATCGAGAACTTTGAAGGTCTTTTGGTCGCAACAACAAATCTTTTAGAGAATATAGATCCTGCATTTTCACGCCGATTCAATTACAAAATAGAGTTTAAAAAGCCTAACCGTGAACAGCGGGTCCTGTTGTGGGAAAAAATGTTACCTGCTACGGCTCCTTATAAAGAAGATATTGATGTGAATGTACTGGCAGAGTACGCTTTAACAGGAGGACAGATCAACTTAGTTATCAAGAACACAGCCTATAGCGTCGCTACTCAAGAAGAGCCTTGTTTTGGGCTTTCTGACTTTATTAAAGAGATTGAAAAAGAGAAATCAGGTACTTTTGACTCTGAAAAGTCAATGGGTTTTATAAACAGTTAAAAACGTTTTATGATAAGGCACCAGCCTTATCTGTTCCCATAGGTTACAAGCACATTTTTTACCCACCCAATCTCAATTCGATTTAATCCTTATTTTGCTATTATGACGCCATTATGTAAACTTATGTAGAAAAAACTCAGAATCCCTTTGTTTAGGGCTTTTGCAAGTGAATCAACTACATGGTTTGAGAAAGGTTTATATGGAACATATAGATGTTGCACACCCATATTTTGGGGTATTTTTGCTATTTGTAATTACGTTTGGGGCGTTTTATATGACAACGGTCGCCGCGAGATGGGTGAGTCATAAGTTGGCTGCAAAGACGTCTGAGAAGATCAAGCTTTCTATCTATGAGTGTGGCCCGGAGGTTACTAAACAACCTAACCGTATTTCTACACAGTTTTATCTTTTTGCATTGCTTTTTCTACTTTTTGACGTAGAGGTCGTGTTTATGTTCCCTTGGGCAATTGATTTTAAATTGCTTGGTTGGTTCGGATTTGTAGAGATGATGTTATTTATCTTATTGCTTACAATTGGTTTTGTATATGCATGGAAAAAAGGAGCGCTTGAATGGCACAGCATCAAGTAAAATATACACAAGACGGAGGTCTTCCGGTTGCGTTGACTTCGGTTGATAAAATCGTTAACTGGGGACGTTCAAACTCACTATGGGCAATGACTTATGGTCTTGCATGTTGTGGTATTGAGATGATGGCCTCAGGTGCATCACGTTATGACTTTGACCGTTTCGGTACGATCTTCCGTGCATCTCCGCGTCAATCAGATCTTATGATCGTTGCAGGGACTTTGACTAAAAAGCACGCTGAGTTTATCAAGCGTCTTTATGATCAAATGCCGGAGCCTCGCTGGGTTATCTCAATGGGTTCATGTGCAAATACAGGCGGTATGTTCAATACGTATGCAACGGTTCAAGGTGTTGACCGTGTTATTCCAGTTGATTTATATCTTCCGGGTTGTGCACCTCGTCCTGAAACACTTCAGTATGCTGTTATGATGCTTCAAAAGAAGATCCGGTCGGAAAAAGCAGGCAAATCACAACGTCAAAAGAGGTTAGTATAATGAGAAAATACGTTCCTAAAGATGATGTTCAGAAGAAATCATATTATACAGACCGTTTTTGGGTAGCTCCCCAAGTTGCAAAGTCTCCAGTTGATTCTGATGATGTTTTCGCAGCAGACTTGGCTGCTATTACAGCAAAATGTGATGTCCTTGATTCATATATTCAAGTCGACCAGATGGTTGTCGTCATCAACTCTGATGACAACTTCAAGGTTGCTCAGATTCTTAAAGAAGAGTGTTCTTACAATCAGCTTTCTGAGTGTTCGGCAATCGACTGGTTGGCTAAAAAAGGTCAATTCGAAGTCTTTTATCAATTTCTTTCTATGAGCAAGCGCAAGCGCGTTCGTATCAAATGTTTTATTGACAAAGACCAGGCAGTCGAGTCACTTAACCCATTATTCCGTTCAGCTGACTGGGCTGAGCGTGAGATGTATGATATGTTAGGCGTAAAAGTCAATAATCATCCATACATGAAACGTATTTTGATGCCGGATGACTGGGTTGGACATCCACTTTTGAAGACCTATCCTTTACAAGGGGATGAGGCGGCTTCATGGTATGAAGTCGATCGTATTTACGGAAAAGAGGCGCGTGATATCATCGGGCCTGAAAATCGTGAACCTGCTGAAGTCAACCGCTACGATACAGAGCGTTTTGGGCGTCTTGGACACGAAGTAGCTCGTGGTGAAGAGTTCAAAGAAGATCAGCCTGTAACACCTCTTGGTTATCAAGAAGAGGGCGGTGTACTCATCGTTAAAAAATTCCATGAAGACGACGCTGTAGTTATTACAGATCGTAAGCGTTAGGACAGACATGCAACAGCCAAACAGATTAAGACCGTTTTTTGAAAATATCAGCTTTGATCGTAAAGATAACGAGATGGTTATCAACTTCGGTCCACAGCACCCATCTGCACACGGACAGTTACGTCTGATCCTTCACCTTCAGCAAGAGCAGATCACGAAGGCACATCCGGATGTAGGGTATCTGCACCGTGGTATGGAAAAGATGGCAGAGAACATGATCTATAATGAGTTCATGCCGACGACTGACCGTATGGATTACATCGCGTCAAGCTCGAATAACTACGGGTTTGCCCTTGCCGTTGAGAAACTGATCGGACTTGAAGTGCCGCGCCGTGCAAAAGTCATCCGTATGATGCTTCTTGAGATCAACCGTTTGATGTCCCACCTTTTCTGGTTGGCGACAACGGCACTTGATATCGGTGCGATGACGGTATTCTTGTATGCTTTCCGTGAGCGTGAATATCTTATGGATATCATTGAAGACTATTGTGGTGCACGTTTGACGCACTCATCTGTCCGTATCGGCGGGGTTCCTTTGGATATCCCTGATAACTTTATCCATGACTTAAAAGAGTTCCTGGACAAGTTTCCTCAAGACCTTAAAGATTACGAAGACCTTCTTGATACGAACCGTATCTGGAAGATGCGTATGGAAAATGTCGGTGTTATCTCTAAAGAGATGGCTCAGTCATGGGGTTGTTCAGGTGTTATGCTGAGAGCTTCAGGTATCAACTGGGATATCCGTAAAGAAGAGCCGTATGAGCTTTATGACGAAGTCGACTTTAACGTACCCGTCTCAGAAAAAGGTGACAACTACGCCCGTTACAAGCTTTATATGGCAGAGATGCGTGAGTCAGCAAAAATCCTTTATCAAACGATCACGATGTATGAGAAGACAGTTGAGAACAATGAGACTGAGCTTATGGCTCATGCGCCTCAGTATATCTCAGCGCCTAAGATTGATATCATGACGCAGAACTACTCGTTGATGCAGCACTTTGTACTGGTCACTCAGGGTATGCGTCCTCCAGTGGGCGAGGTCTATATCCCGACTGAATCACCAAAAGGTGAGCTTGGCTTCTACATCAACTCTCAAGGCGGTCCATACCCGTACCGTCTTAAGATGCGCGCACCGTCTTTCTGGCATACAGGTATTTTAACTGATCTGCTTCCGGGTTCTATGATCCCGGATGTTGTATCTATAATCGGTACTACAAATATCGTATTCGGTGAGGTGGACAGATAATGAAACGTTACGACTTAAGACACTTAAAAGCGGACTTTGACGGCCGTATGAAAGAGATCGTCACCAAAGAGATCACAGCGGGTGAAGTCATCATCTTTTTATTTGAGATCGGAGACTTTTCAGGCGTTCAACGTTCTGCAGATATGATGAAAGAGTGCGGTTGTGAATTGTTAAACTCTCTAAAGTTTAACGAAGTCGACTGGACTATAGTAGTTAAAAAGTAGGCGAGTGTAATAATGAATAATGTCCATGCCTTAGAATTGTTATGTGAAGCAGGACGTTATGTGTATGATCGTGAAAACCGTGCTAAGAAAGATGAAGCAGCCTTTGCTAAAACGGTAGAGATGTTTGAACAGGCTGATACAATCCTCTTTAACTCAATGATAACGAATGAAGAAGCATTGATCCTTCAAAAGTTAAAAGAGAAGTATGGTTATAAGCTAGTTAACAAAGACGCTAAGAAGTTTCAAGAATTTCTGAATAACTTTGGAAGTTCTTGGGGTAAGCATCTTTACGGTGGCAACCTACAAAAGGTGGAGGCGTCTGATTGTGTGATCGTCCTTGGTTGTTCTGTTTCTGCAGATAACCCAAAGGTGCGTTCCGCACTTGAAGTTGCGAAGAGTGGGAAAAATGCATATATCGTCTATATGCATCCGCTTGAAGATGAGTCACTTGAGCGTGTTGTCACACAGCATATAAAATATGAAGTCGGCAGCGAAGAAGGCCTTGTGGCTATGCTTGCGGATATCGTAGTCAGTGCAGAGGGAAAAGAAAAACACAGATCCTTCTTTGATGACTTGGACATAGGCTATATCTGTGGTGAGAGCAGTGTAGGGGAAGAAGAGTTTGATGATATAGATCAGAAGCTTCTTCACCATAACAAAAATGTTTTGGTCGTAGGATCAGATCTGTTCAACCATCCAAGGTCAAAAAATATTGCCAAAATACTCGGCATTATCTCTAAATACAGCGACCTGGAGATCGTCATGATACCGTCTGAAGCAAACACTTTAGGTGTTGCGCTCATATGTGATCTAGATGAAGGAACAGAAGGAAAAACGATAGGTTATAACGTCAAAGCAGATCACACGATCTCTTTCTTAGGTGATGGAGATCTTGATATGCCGGCGCTAAGCCAACAAGAAGGAACATTCACTTCGCTGGATAAGAAAGTGGTTCCATTCGGTGTTGCAAGTGCTTTTGACGGGTATACGCTTAATGATATTGCGAATGCTTTAGGTGTTGAGGCTAAGAGAACAATTGATTATACGGCTAAGCTTCCTGCTGTGTCAGGGTACAAAGCTGTTGCATTTGATGATCTTGAAAACAGCGGATATGAGCTAGATAACGTAGATGTTCAGAATGAAGATGAAACAATTGAAGATGTAGAGGACATTCCTGAGTTTAACGGAACCGTTGTTTACAGATGTAATCATCCTCTATCTCAGTTCAGCTCAGATACGAACGAGAAACACCAGATTGAAGGTGGCCTTGTGCTTTTGGGTTCTAAACAATTTGCTTCAGCAGCAAAGATAAAAGCAGGAACTATGGTACGTTTTGAAATGGACGGTAAAACCTATCAGCGTATGTTTGAGGTATCTGAGGACCTTAAAGGGACTATAGCTTACAATCCTGTCTTTGACAGTACAGATAATTATAATGAATACCGTTATAAACGAGTAAAATTGGAGGAAGTAGATGAGTGATTTAGTTACGATTAATATTGATGGCGTTGAGATTCAAACGCAAGAGGGCGAGTTTGTACTAAACGCCGCACGCGCGAATGACATTTTTATTCCAGCTATTTGTTATTTAACACGTTGTAGCCCTACATTGGCATGTCGAATATGTCTTGTAGAAGCTGATGGTAAACAGGTATATGCATGTAATGCCAAAGCAAAAGACGGGATGCAGATCACAACGTCTACGGAAAACATTGAGTTAGAACGTAGAGCAATCATGGAAGTCTATGATGTCAACCATCCGCTTCAGTGTGGTGTATGTGATCAGTCTGGTGAATGTGAACTTCAAAACTACACTTTAGAGCTTGGTGTAGATTCTCAGACATATTCAATCCCTGATGTTGCCCGCCCTGTCTTAGACTGGGGACACATCCATTATGATGCAGGTCTTTGTATCGTATGTGAGCGTTGTGTTACTGTCTGTAAAGATATGATCGGTGACAACTCACTTAAGACTATTCCTCGTGGCGGAGAAGGCATCTCTGATGATCACAAAGAGTCTATGCCTAAAGATGCATATGCGATGTGGAATAAGCTTAACAAGTCTATTATCGGTCTGACAGCCGGCGGAGATATGCTTGATTGTACATCATGTGGAGAGTGTGCTGCTGTCTGTCCGGTTGGTGCTCTTGTCAACACAGATTATATGTATACATCAAATTCATGGGAACTAAACCGTGTTCCTGCGACATGTGGCCACTGTTCTGCAGGCTGCCAGATCAATTATGATGTTAAGCATGAGTCTATTGCGAATCCGGAAGACAAGATCTACCGTGTAACAAATGAATGGAACTATGTTTCACTTTGTGGTGCAGGACGTTATGGGTATGATTATGAGAACAGAGATGTCGTAAAAGACGAAGTCGCCTTTGCTAATGCAGTTGCAGCCTTTGAAAAAGCAGATACTATCAAGTTCACTTCTACAATCACGAATGAAGAAGCCTATATTCTTCAGAGCCTCAAAGAGTCTAAAGGCTACAAGCTTGTGAACCCTGAAGCAAAAGCGTTCCAAGACTTCTTGAAAGATTATTCTGAGATCTCTGGTACCGCACTGTACGGTTCTGACCTTAAAGTAGCCCATGACTGCAACTTCATCGTTTCAGTCGGTACAGCA